>NZ_LZMG01000157.1:0-41074 GCF_001673615.1 Mycobacterium sp. 1245499.0 | reverse complement strand
CCGGGTGTCGGTCGTCGGGCTTAACGTCACCGCCGTGGCTTCCCGGGGCGCGACGCAGCTGAGCTTCGCCGACGTCGGGTCACCGTTCACGCCCGACGAGCTGTCCCTGCGCGAGACCACGTTCGTCGTCGTGGACCTGGAGACCACCGGTGGGCGCACCAAGGCCACCGGGGGAACCGCCCCCGACGCCATCACCGAGATCGGGGCGGTCAAGGTGCGCGGCGGCGTGGTGCTCGGCGAGTTCGCCACGCTGGTGGATCCGCAGCGCAGCATCCCGCCCCAGGTGGTGCAGCTGACCGGCATCACCACCGCGATGGTCTGCGACGCACCGGCCATCGACGCGGTGCTGCCGATGTTCTTCGAGTTCGCCGGCCTGGACCACGGCACGGTGCTGGTCGCCCACAACGCCGGATTCGACGTCGGCTTCCTACGGGCGGCGGCGCAGCGGTGCGACATCGCCTGGCCGCGCCCGCACGTGCTGTGCACGGTCCGGCTGGCCCGCCGGGTGCTGTCCCGCGAGGAAGCGCCCAGCGTCCGGCTGGCCGCCCTGGCCCGGCTGTTCGCGGTGGCCACTCAGCCCACCCACCGCGCCCTCGACGACGCCCGCGCCACCGTCGACGTGCTGCACGCCCTCATCGAGCGGGTGGGCAACCAGGGCGTGCACACCTACGCCGACCTGCGCGCCTACCTGCCCGACGTGACACCCGCGCAGCGCCGCAAGCGGGTGCTCGCCGAGGGACTGCCGCGCCGGCCCGGCGTGTATCTCTTCCGCGGGCCGTCGGGCGAGGCGCTCTACATCGGCACCGCCGTCGACCTGCGACGACGGGTCGGCCAGTACTTCACCGGCGCCGACCCGCGCGGCCGGATGAAGGAGATGGTCGCGCTGGCAGAGTCGGTCGACCACGTCGAGTGCGCCCATGCGCTGGAGGCCGGCGTGCGCGAGCTGCGGCTGCTGGCCGCGCACGCCCCGCCATACAACCGGCGGTCCAGGTTTCCGCACCGATGGTGGTGGGTGGCGCTGACCGACGAGGCATTCCCCCGCCTGGCGGTGGTGCGGGCGCCGCGACACGAGCGGGCCGTCGGCCCGTTTCGGGCCCGCGCCGACGCCGCCGACACCGCCGCCCTGCTGGCCCGGTTCACCGGCCTGCGCACCTGCACCAACCGGCTGGGGCGCTCGGCGTTGCACGGGCCGTCGTGCCCCGAGGCGGAGGTGTCGCCATGCCCGGCCGCGCGCGGCGTGACCGCCACCCAGTACGCCGGCGCCGTCGCGCGGGTCGCGGCGTTGATCGACGGCGCGGACAACGGCGCGCTGCGCGCGGCGGTGGACCAGGTCGGCGTGCTCGCGCAGCGGCATCACTTCGAGAGCGCCGCGCGGCTGCGCGACCGCATCGTCACCGCGGTCGAGACGCTGTGGCGCGGGCAGCGGCTGCGCGCGCTGGCGGCGCTGCCCGAGCTGATCGCGGCCGCGCCCGACGGCCAGGGTGGCTATCAGCTGGCCGTCATCCGCCACGGTCAGCTCGCCGCGGCGGGCAGCGCCAGGCGCGGCGTGCCCCCGATGCCGGTCGTCGACGCGATTGTCGCTGGGGCACAAGCGATTCTGCCCACGCCGGGCCCCCTGGGCGGCGCGCTGGTCGAGGAGACCGCGCTGATCACGCGCTGGTTGACCGCGCCCGGCGTGCGCATCGTCAGGGTCGCCGAGGACGGCTGGGCTTCCCCGCTGCGGTCGGCCGGTGCCTGGTCGGCGTGGGCCGCGACGGCCCGCTCGGCGCGGCTGGCCGCAGAACAGGTTGCGGCCCAAGACCTCCGGGACTCAGACCTGCTCGCCGAACCGCACCCATCGCGCGAGCAGGTGTTCGGCCGCACCGGAATCGATGGCCGCGCAGGCGCGGGCCAACCCGTCCTCCCACGCCGGCAACCATTCAGCGCGGCTGGATAACCCGGCGTGCGCGACGATGGCGCCGGCGGCATTGAGCACGACGGCGTCGCGCACCGGGCCCTTGCCGCCGCCCAGCACCGCGCGCACCTCGGCCGCGTTGGCCTGCGCGTCACCGCCCAGCAGGTCGTCGAGATCGGCTCGGGGGAAACCGAATCCGGCCGGATCGAACGTCAGCCTGTCCACCGTGCCCGCCTGCACCCGCCAGATGGTGCTGGTCGTGGTGGTCGTCAACTCGTCGAGCCCGTCGTCACCGTGCACCACCAGCACGCTGGACCGGCGGGCGGCGAACACACCCGCCATCACCTCGGCGAGGTCAGCGAACGCGCAGCCGATCAACCCCGCCCGCGGCTGCGCCGGATTGGTAAGCGGCCCAAGGAGATTGAACACCGTCGGCACGCCGATCTCGCGGCGCACCGCGGAGGTGTGCCGGTAGGACGGATGAAACAGCGGCGCGAAGCAGAACCCGATGCCCACCTCGGCGAGGCTGCGCGCGACCTCGTCGGGCCCCAAGTCGATCCGGACGCCGAGTGCCTCGAGCGTGTCGGCGCCGCCGGACAGTGACGATGACGCCCGGTTGCCGTGTTTGACCACCGGCACCCCGGCGGCCGCGGCGACGATCGCCGCCATGGTGGACAGGTTCACGGTGTTGACGCCGTCGCCACCGGTTCCCACGATGTCGACGGTGTCGTCGCGGATGGCGGGCATCGGCAACGCGTGGTCGAGCATGACGTCGGCCAGCTCGATGACTTCGGCCGAGGTGGGAACCTTTACCTGCATCGCCACCGCGAAGGCCGCGATCTGGGCCGGGCTGGCGTCGCCGGCCATGATCTGGTCCATGGCCCAGGCGGCCTGCCCGCGGGACAGGTCCTCACCGCCCGTCAGACGCGACAGGACCTGCGGCCACGACGGCGCCGGCGCGCCGGACGGCGCGGCCGGGGACGGCGAAGCGTGCGATGACGAAGCCACGGGCCGATGGTCCCACGAGCACCACACCGGCCCCAACCGTCGAGCGCGACGGGCGCGAGCGCGACGCGCCAGACCTCAATTGCCGCCCCGGGTGGAGTTCAACAACTACAAAGCGTCATACTTGCGTATGTGACCAGCGCTGCCGGGACTTCGGGTACTGCAATTACGTCGCGGGTGCATTCGCTGAACCGACCCAACATGGTCAGCGTCGGCACCATCGTCTGGCTTTCCAGCGAGCTGATGTTCTTTGCTGGCCTCTTCGCGATGTACTTCACCGCTCGCGCCCAATCGGGCGGAAAGTGGCCGCCGCCGCCGACCGAGCTGAACCTGTACCAGGCCGTCCCCGTGACATTGGTGCTGATCGCGTCGTCGTTTACCTGCCAGATGGGGGTGTTCGCGGCCGAGCGCGGCGACGTGTTCGGGCTGCGCCGCTGGTACGTGCTCACCTTCCTGATGGGCCTGTTCTTCGTTTGCGGACAGGGCTACGAGTACTACCACCTGGTAACGCACGGGACCACCATCCCCGGCAGCGCCTACGGCAGCGTGTTCTACCTGGCGACCGGGTTCCACGGTTTGCACGTCACCGGCGGATTGATCGCCTTCATCTTCTTGCTGGCCCGCACCGCGATGAGCAAGTTCACGCCGGCGCAGGCGACGGCCAGCATCGTCGTCTCGTACTACTGGCATTTCGTCGACATCGTGTGGATCGCGCTGTTCGCCGTGATCTATTTCATCCGATGAGCAGGCGCTGGACGAACAGGAGTGCTCGGTTGAAGAAACTGGGATCGACCCGATCCGGTGCGGCCAAGGCGCCGCAGGCGCAGCGCGACCGTTCGCGGCGCCGGCTGCGTCGCCGGCTGTCCGGCGGCCTGCTGCTGCTGATCGCGCTGACCATCGCCGGTGGCCTGGCCGCCATCCTGACGCCGCGGCCGCAGGTGGCCGTCGCGGACGAGTCGAACTCGGCGCTGCTGCGCACCGGCAAGCAGCTGTTCGACACGTCGTGCGTGTCCTGCCACGGCGCGAACCTGCAGGGCGTGCCCGACCGGGGGCCGAGCCTGATCGGCGTCGGCGAGGAAGCCGTCTACTTCCAGGTCTCCACCGGCCGGATGCCCGCGATGACCGGCGAGGCCCAGGCGCCGCGCAAGGAACCGATCTTCGACGAGGCGCAGGTCGACGCCCTGGGCGCCTACGTGCAGGCCAACGGCGGCGGCCCGACGACGGTGCGCAACCCGGACGGCAGCCTGGCGATGCGCTCGCTGCGCGGCCAGGACCTGGGACGCGGCGGTGACCTGTTCCGGCTGAACTGCTCGTCGTGCCACAACTTCACCGGCAAGGGCGGGGCGCTGTCGTCGGGTAAGTACGCGCCGGACCTCGAGCCCGCCAACGAGCAGCAGATCCTGGCGGCCATGCGGACCGGTCCGCAGAACATGCCGAAGTTCTCCGACCGTCAGCTGTCGTTCGAGGCCAAAAAGGACATCATCGGCTACATCAAGGCGGTGACCGAGGAGCGCCAGCCGGGCGGTTACGGCCTCGGCGGATTCGGGCCCGCACCCGAGGGCATGGCCGCCTGGATCATCGGGATGGTCGCCGCCATCGGGCTGGCACTGTGGATTGGGGCACGAGCATGAGCCGCGCCGAGACGATGCAGAGCGAAGCGATGAGGAGGAGCGGCGCAAATGAGTGAGGCGGACGTTCGCGGCTCTGACACCGGCGGGAGCCCGCAGGGCACCGGCGAGCGCGAGCCCGATGACGCGGCCCTGGCCGCCATGTCGCAGCAGGAACTGGTGGCCCTGGGCGGCAAGCTGGATGGCGTCGAGACGGTGTTCAAGGAGCCCCGCTGGCCGATCGAGGGCACCAAGGCCGAGAAGCGCGCCGAGCGTGGCGTCGCCGTCTGGCTTTTGCTGGGCGGGTTCTTCGGCCTGGCGCTGCTGCTGATCTTCTTGTTCTGGCCGTGGGAGTACAAGCCGAAGGAGGAGGCCGGCAGCTTCCTCTATGACCTGGCCACCCCGCTCTACGGGCTGACGTTCGGGATGGCGATCCTGTCGATCGGCGTCGGCGTCATCCTGTACCAGAAACGCTTTATCCCGGAAGAGATTTCGATCCAGGACCGCCACGACGGCGCCTCGCGCGACGTCGACCGCAAGACGGTGGTGGCGAACCTGGCCGACGCGTATCAGGGATCGACGGTCGGGCGGCGCAAGCTGATCGGCCTTTCGCTGGGGATGGGGCTGGGCGCGTTCGGCCTGTCCACCCTGGTCGCGTTTGCCGGCGGACTGATCAAGAACCCGTGGAAGCCGGTGGTGCCGACCGCCGACGGCAAAAAGGCCGTGCTGTGGACCTCGGGGTGGACCCCGCGCTATCACGGCGAGACCATCTATCTGGCGCGCGCGACGGGCTCGGCCTCCACCTCGCCGTTCGTCAAGATGCGCCCCGAAGACCTCGACGCCGGCGGCATGGAAACCGTCTTCCCGTGGCGCGAGTCCGACGGGGACGGCACCACCCCCGAATCGCAGGAGAAGCTGCGGGCCATCAACCAGGGTGTGCGAAACCCGGTGATGCTCATCAGGATTCGGCCCACCGACATGGGCCGCGTGGTCAAACGGCAGGGCCAGGAGAGCTTCAACTTCGGTGAGTTCTTCGCCTACACCAAGGTGTGCTCGCACCTGGGCTGCCCCGCATCGCTGTACGAGGAGCAGTCCTACCGGATCCTGTGCCCGTGCCACCAGTCGCAGTTCGACGCGCTGCACTTCGCCAAGCCGATTTTCGGGCCGGCCGCGCGTGCGTTGGCGCAACTGCCGATCACCATCGACACCAACGGGTATCTGGTCGCCAACGGCGACTTCGTCGAGCCCGTCGGACCGGCATTCTGGGAGAGGACGACAACATGAGTCCGAAACTGAGTCCCCCGAAGATCGGCGATGTCCTGGCCCGTCAGGGCGAGGACATCGACACGCGTTATCACCCGTCGGCCGCGGTGCGCAGACAGCTCAACAAGGTCTTCCCCACGCACTGGTCGTTCCTGCTGGGCGAGATCGCGATGTACAGCTTCATCGTGCTACTGCTCACCGGCGTCTACCTGACGCTGTTCTTCGATCCGTCCATGGCCGAGATCACCTACAACGGCGCCTATCAGCCGCTGCGCGGCGTGGACATGTCGAAGGCCTTCGCGTCGACCCTCGACATCTCCTTCGAGGTGCGCGGCGGATTGTTCGTGCGTCAGGTCCACCACTGGGCCGCGCTGATCTTCTCCGCGTCGATCATGGTGCACCTGGCCCGCATCTTCTTCACCGGCGCCTTCCGGCGGCCACGTGAGGCCAACTGGGTCATCGGTTCGCTGCTGCTGATCCTGGCCATGTTCGAGGGCTACTTCGGCTACTCGCTGCCCGACGACCTGTTGTCCGGCATCGGGTTGCGCGCCGCGCTGTCCTCGATCACGTTGGGCATGCCGGTGATCGGCACCTGGCTGCACTGGGCCCTGTTCGGCGGTGACTTCCCCTGCGGTGGCGTCGGAAACGAATGCGCCACAGCGGGTTACATCATCCCGCGGATGTACGCCCTGCACATCCTGCTGCTGCCCGGGATCATCCTGGCCCTGATCGGGCTGCACCTGGCCATGGTGTGGTTCCAGAAGCACACCCAGTTCCCCGGCCCTGGCCGCACCGAGCACAACGTGGTCGGCGTGCGCGTGATGCCGGTGTTCGCGGTCAAGTCCGGCGCGTTCTTCGCCGCGATCGTCGGCGTGCTGGGCCTGCTCGGTGGTCTGCTGCAGATCAACCCGATCTGGAACCTGGGCCCCTACAAGCCATCTCACGTCTCGGCCGGTTCGCAGCCGGACTTCTACATGATGTGGACCGAAGGCCTGGCCCGCATCTGGCCGCCGTGGGAGTTCTACTTCTGGCACCACACCATTCCGGCGGTGGTCTGGGTGGCGCTGATCATGGGTGGGGTGTTCGGTCTGCTGATCGTCTACCCGTTCCTGGAGAAGCGGTTCAGCGGTGACTATGCGCACCACAACCTGCTGCAGCGCCCGCGCGACGTGCCGGTGCGCACGTCGATCGGCGCCATGGCGATCGCGTTCTACATGTTGCTGACGCTGTGCGCGATGAACGACATCATCGCGTTCAAGTTCGACATCTCGCTGAACGCGACGACGTGGATCGGGCGCATCGGCATGGTGATCGTCCCGCCGGTGGTCTACTTCATCACCTATCGGTGGTGCATCGGACTGCAGCGCAGCGACCGCGCGGTGCTCGAGCACGGCATCGAGACCGGCATCATCAAGCGGCTGCCGCACGGCGCCTACATCGAGCTGCACCAGCCGCTGGGCCCGGTCGACGACCACGGCCACCCGCTGCCGCTGGCCTACCAGGGTGCGCCCCTGCCCAAGAAGATGAACAAGCTGGGCTCGGGTGGATCCCCCGGTAGCGGCAGCTTCCTGTTCGCCGACCCGGCGTCCGAGGACGCGGCGCTGCGGGAGGCGGCGCACGGCTCCGAGCAACGCGCCCTGACCGCGCTGCGCGAGCACCAGGACGGCCTCAACGGCTCGACGAACGGTTCCACCAACGGCTCGACCAACGGCGAGCACTAGCTAGCCCGGACGGCCCGGCTCCTCATCGGCTTCTTCGTGGCCGACGCGGGAGCCGGGCAATCCTGCACCCGGTCGCGTTGCTTGCGTTGCCCGGTTGCGTTGAGCGTGCCCACACGCGAGACGTAAACCATTGCGACGACGCACGGCGTGTCGTCGCAACGGTTTACGTGTCGAGTGCGCTGACGCGACGGGACCGGCACATCCAACCCCGTTGCCGTCGGCGGCTACTGGTCGGCGACGACGCCGCGCAACTGGCGGATGTGCAGCCACTCGACCACCGGCATCGCTGCCGTGATGACCCCGGCGAGCCCATAGCCGAGCCAGGACGCGCCGTCGTGTCCGACCGCCATCAGGTAGGTCGCCGCCGCGACCGCGATCAGCGCCGCGCCCATGGTACCGGTCAGTATCACGGTGCCGCGCAACCACACTCGGTCGACTGCCTCGCCCGACCACTCGGCGCCCGATACCGGCGCCGTTTGCACCGTGGCGGCCCGCTCGGGTCCGGTGCGCAGGGCGCCGGTCCCCAGCCGCACCGCAGGTCGTGACGGCCCGCGTGCCGGCGCGGTCATCGCCTGAGCGGCCGGCTCGGACTGCGACATCCGGCGGGCCCGCAACAGGATCGGGATCGCGCCCGCGATGATCAGGGCCGACACGATGATGACCGCGTACAGCACCCAGGTGGTGTGCGGGCTGCTGGCCGCCTTGTGAAAACCCCTGCCCAGATCCGCCAGGGCGACGGCGGCCGCCACGCTGACGCCCACGACGCCGACGGGTCCGCGACAGGTGACCTACTCGGTGACCGGCACCAAGGCGCCGGGCGACATCATCTCGGTGACCTACGTCGACGCGTCCGGCCGGCGCCGCACGCAGCACAACGTGTACATCCCCTGGTCGATGACCGTCACCCCGATCTCGCAGTCCGACGTGGGCTCGGTGGAGGCGTCGAGCCTGTTCCGGGTCAGCCGGCTCAACTGCTCGATCACCACCAGCGACGGAACCGTGCTCTCGTCGAACAGCAACGACTCCCCGCAGACGAGCTGCTGATGGTCGGCAGATATTCGCCTTATCGGCGCGGGCTGGGCGACGACACCATTGCCCCCGAGGTCATCGACCGCATCCTGATCGGCGCGTGCGCCGCCATTTACCTGGTGCTGCTGGGCGTCAGCGTGGCGGCCGCCGTCGCCCTGGCGGATCTGGGCAGGGGTTTTCACAAGGCGGCCAGCAGCCCGCACACCACCTGGGTGCTGTACGCGGTCATCATCGTGGGTGGTGGTGGCGGCGGTGGCGGTGGCTTGGTGGTCGTGATCTCGTCCTGCGGCGGCGGCGTGGACGGCGCGGTGGTGGTTCCGGGGTTGGCGAGCTTGGTGGTGTCGGTCCGGGCGAACAGCAGCGATACCGAGACGACGAGCGCGATCGCGGCCACGATCGCGGCGATCCCGACCACCCACGGCCAGCGCGCGGTGCTGCGTTCGTCGTCGGCGGCGGCCTCGTCGAACTCGTCGTAGTCGTAGAGCCGCAGATCCGCCGGCAGGTAGGGGCCGCTGGTGAAATGCTCGGACTCCGGAGCCGAATAGGCCCGCGAGTAGGCGTCGGTCTCATCGTTGTGGTCCGCCGCGGCCAGTTCGGCGCTGTCCTCGAAGGGTTCCGGCTCGTCCCCGACGTCGCCGTGCGACACGGGTTCGAGATCGTCGGCCGGCTCGTCGCCGAGCTCCGGTTCGTGGCTGATCTCCTCGGCAGGGTCGGGTGCGTCAGGATCCCATTCCGGGGGTCTTGACCCGCTCATCTCTGCCTTTGCCTACCCTGTTCGACTGCCTCACCTGCGCACCAGACTCCGCCATCACAATCGATGCGGGCGCGCTGGGAAACTCTTCGTTGCCTGGGCAGAACACTACCGAACCCCCAAGGGGCAAAGCCGTCGTGGCGAACGGCCCACCAATCACGTGATCGGATTGTGACCTTTATGCCGCGAATCAGTGCTTCTCGGGACCGATGTAGTACTCGAAGACCAAGCCGGCCACCGACGTCAGGATGAACATCACCCCGGCGGTGATCAGCCACGGCAGCCACAGCGCGATGCCGACCGCGGTCACCGAGCCCGACAGCGCGATCAGAATCGGCCACCAGCTGTGCGGGCTGAAGAAGCCCAATTCGCCTGCTCCATCGCTGATCTCAGCACCCTCGTAGTCCTCGGGCCGGGTGTCCAGCCGCCGCGCAACGAACCGGAAGAACGTCGCCGTGATCAACGCCAGGCCGCCGGTCAGCACCAGCGCGGTGGTGCCCGCCCACTCCACGCCCCCGGTGGCGAAGATCGCGGTCAGCACCCCGTAGAGCACCGCAACCACAATGAAAAACCCGGCGATGAACTCGAATAGCCTGGCTTCGATATGCATTTGGTGTCCTAACCTACTGGCTTCCGGCCAATTGACCGCGCTTGGTGTCGAACGGATGGGTGGTCACCGCGAGCGGCGGCTGCCCGATCGCCTGCAACGCCTCGGCGTTGCTCTTTCCGTCCATCCGCTGCTGCAGGTAGGCCTTGAAGTCGTTGGGCGCCACCACCCGAACCTCGAAGTTCATCATCGAGTGATACGTGCCACAGAACTCCGCGCAGTGGCCGACGAACGCGCCCGGCTTCTGGATCTCCTCGGTCTGGAACACGTGCACCGAGTTGTTCGCGTCGGCGTTGGGAATCACGTCGCGCTTGAACAGGAACTCCGGCACCCAGAACGTGTGCACTACGTCCGCGGACGCCAGGTCGAACTCGATGCGCTTGCCGGTGGGCAACACCAGCACCGGGATCTCCTCGCTGGATCCCAGCGTCTCGACCTTGTCGAAGTTCAGGTACTGCCGGTCGGAGGTGTTGAAGCCGCGGACGGCGCCGACGCGCTCCTCGCCGTGGGCGTCCTTGCCCTCCGGCTTGGACAGCATCGCCTTCTTGCGTTCCTGGTCCGTGCCGTCGTAGTTCAGCGTGCCGTCCTTGAAGGCCACGCGCTGATAGCCGAACTTCCAGTTCCATTGAAAGGCCGTGACATCGACCACTACCTCGGGGTCCTTGGCCAGGTGCAGCATCTTCTCCTGCACCACGACGGTGAAGTAGAACAGCACCGAGATGATGAGGAACGGGGTCACCGTGAGCACCAGCTCCAGCGGCATGTTGTAGCCGAACTGCCGGGGCAGGTCGGTGTCGGTGGCCTTCTTGCGGTGGAAGGCCGACGCCCAGAAGATGAGCCCGAACACGATGCCGCCGACCACCAGCGAGGCGATCACGGCGCCGATCCACAGTTCCCGGTTCAGGTGGGCCTCCGGGGTGATGCCCCGCGGCCAGCCCAGGGCCAGCGCGTCCGCCCAGCCGCTGCACCCGCTCAGGACCAGCGCCAGCACGCCCAGCGTAATCGCCAGCGCGAACGGCCGAAGACGGCGCCGAAACCTGCCCTGCGACAAACGTTGCGAACGGTCCTGCTCGCGAGGGGTCACGTTAGCGCCTCCTGCTCGGATATCGAATACTACGCAGCGTAGACCACGCGCCTGAGGCGGGCGACGAAACCCCGGCCCACCGGCTTGTCCGGCCATGGACGACGTGCCGGCTGCGACATCCCCGCACGCCCGCCAAGTGCGGCATACTGGGGCGCCGTGTGTGGTCTGCTGGCGTTCGTCGCCGCCCCGGGGAGCGCGGGCAAGGACTTGGACAAGGAGGCCGCCGCCCGAGCCGACGGCGCGGTCGCCCGCGCGTCGCACTCAATGCGCCACCGCGGGCCCGACGAGCCGGGCACCTGGGTGGACCCGGACACCGACGGCTCCGTCGTATTCGGCTTCAACCGGCTCTCGATCATCGACATCGCGCATTCACATCAGCCGCTGCGCTGGGGGCCGCCCGAGGAGCCCGGCCGCTACGTGCTGGTGTTCAACGGCGAGATCTACAACTACCTCGAGCTGCGCGACGAACTGGCCAGCCGGCACGGCGTCGCCTTCGCCACCGACGGAGACGGCGAGCCCATCGTCGCGGGCTACCACTACTGGGGCACCGACGTCTTGACCCGGCTGCGCGGCATGTTCGCGTTCGCGCTGTGGGACACCGCGACCCGCGAATTGCTCTGCGCCCGAGACCCTTTCGGCATCAAGCCATTGTTCATGGCGACCGGGACGGGCGGCACCGCGGTGGCCAGCGAAAAGAAGTGCCTGCTGGATCTGGCCGAGCTGGTGGGGTTCGACACCGCGATCGACGAGCGGGCCGTGCAGCACTACACCGTCCTGCAGTACGTGCCCGAGCCCGAGACGCTGCACCGCGGGGTGCGCCGGCTGGAATCGGGCTGCTACGCCCGCATCCGTCCGGACCGCCTGCAGCCGGAGGTCACCCGGTACTTCGTGCCGCGGTTCGCCGCGGTGCCGATCACCCGGGACACCGAACAGGCCCGTTACGACGAGATCACCGCCGTGCTCGAGGACTCGGTGGCCAAGCACATGCGCGCCGACGTCACTGTCGGGGCGTTCCTGTCCGGGGGAATCGACTCCACCGCCATCGCGGCGCTGGCCATCCGGCACAACCCGCGGCTGATCACGTTCACCACCGGCTTCGAGCGCGAGGGATTCTCCGAGATCGACGTCGCAGTGGCCTCGGCGGAGGCGATCGGCGCCCGGCACATCGCCAAGGTGGTCACGCCCGACGAGTTCGTCGCCGCCCTGCCCGAGATCGTCTGGTACCTCGACGAGCCGGTGGCCGACCCGGCGCTGGTGCCGCTGTTCTTCGTCGCGCGGGAGGCCCGCAAGCACGTGAAGGTGGTGCTGTCCGGCGAAGGCGCAGACGAGTTGTTCGGCGGTTACACGATTTACCGGGAACCCTTGTCGCTGAAGCCTTTTGACTATCTGCCCAAGCCGCTGCGGCGGTCGATGGGCAAGGTGTCCAAACCCCTGCCGGAGGGGATGCGGGGCAAGAGCCTGCTGCACCGCGGCTCTCTGTCCCTCGAGGAGCGCTACTACGGCAACGCCCGCAGCTTCTCCGACGCGCAGCTGCGCGACGTGTTGCCCGGCTTCCGCGCGGAATGGACCCACACCGACGTCACCGCGGCGGTGTACGCCGAATCGGCGGGCTGGGATCCGGTGGCCCGCATGCAGCACATCGACCTGTTCACCTGGCTGCGCGGCGACATCCTGGTCAAGGCCGACAAGATGACCATGGCCAACTCGCTGGAGCTGCGGGTGCCGTTCCTGGATCCCGAGGTGTTCGCCGTCGCCTCCCGGCTGCCCGTCGAGGCCAAGATCACCCGCACGACGACGAAGTATGCGCTGCGGCGTGCGCTGGAGCCGATCGTGCCGGCGCATGTGCTGCACCGGCCCAAGCTGGGTTTCCCGGTGCCCATCCGGCACTGGCTGCGCGCCGGCGAACTGCTGGAGTGGGCGTACGCGATGGTGGACTCGTCGCAGGCCGGCCACCTGGTCGACCTAGCCGCCGTGCGCCGGATGCTCGACGAGCACCGCAACGGCGTCAGCGATCACAGCCGCCGGCTCTGGACGCTGTTGATCTTCATGCTTTGGCACGCGATCTTCGTCGAGCGCACCGTGGTGCCCCAGATCAGCGAGCCGGTGTACCCGGTGCAGCTCTAGTACCGGCCCGTCTAGTACCGGCCCGCGCATCCGCGGTTGGGTGTGAAGCCAGGGCGTTGCGGGTGAATCCCTGGCGTTGATTGTCGGCGTGTCGCCGCCCTCAGCTCACGCTGGACGCCGTGGGTTCACACCCGAGGCGCCTGCGCGCCAGCTCTACGCGAGCACCGCGGCGATCTCGGTGGCCGCCTCGTCGCCGTAGGCGTCGGCCAGCCGGGTCTTGGCGACGGTCGGGTCCCACGTCCACTCCTGGGTGCCGGTCGACTCCAGCACCAGCACGGCGACCAGCGAGCCCAGCTGGGCCGAACGCTCGAGGTTGAGCCCGGCGGTGCGACCGGTGAGGAAACCGGCCCGGAACGCGTCGCCCACGCCGGTGGGATCGGTCTGGCTGGTCTCGGGCACCACACCGACGTGGGTGGTGGTCCCGTCGCGCTCGACGATGTCGACGCCCTTGGCGCCCAGCGTGGTCACCCGCAGGTCGACCTTCTTCTGCACGTCGGCCTCGGACCAGCCGGTCTTGGAGAGCAGCAGCTCCCACTCGTAGTCGTTGGTGAACAGGTAGGCGGCCCCGTCGACGAGCTTGTCGATCTCCGCGCCGGACAGCCGGGGCAGCTGCTGGGAGGGGTCGGCGGCGAACGGCAGGCCGAGCTTGCGGCACTCCTCGGTGTGCACCACCATCGCGTCGGGGTCGTTGGCGCCGACGATGACCAGGTCCGGCTGGCCCACCGACGACACGACGTCGGCGAGCTTGATGTTGCGGGCCTCCGACATGGCGCCCGGGTAGAACGACGCGATCTGGGCCATGTCCTCGTCGGTGGTGCAGGTGAACCGGGCCGTCTTGGCGGTCTGCGAGATCAGCACGTTGTCACAGTTGACGCCGTGGGACTGCAGCCACTGGCGGTAGTCGTCGAAGTCGTCGCCGGCCGCGCCGACCAGCGCCACGTCGCCGCCCAGCACGCCGATGGCGAACGCGATGTTGCCGGCCACGCCGCCGCGGTGAATCACCAGGTCGTCAACCAGAAAACTCAGGGAAACCTTCTGCAGGTGCTCGGCAAGCAGGTGCTCGGAAAACTTGCCGGGGAAACGCATCAGGTTGTCGGTCGCAATCGAACCTGTCACCGCGATCGTCACGAAAACTCCATCCTTCGTTAGTAAGGTTATCTAGCTTACTCACGGGCCTCGACCGTCGCTGGGTGCGCGGTCGGCGTGAGGTCGTGCGCTAGCCTCCCTAGGGAACTCACTCAAGTCGCCGGGATCACATGCTCGGGCCGCAACCCGATTGCAGTCCCGTCTACCACCGTAGGAGAACCACGATGGCAGGTCCGCACTCGCCGAACCACACCGGCGGCAGCGGCGGACCGAGCGGACCTGAGCCCCCACGCGAATCCGAGCCCCTCGAGTTCCCCGACGACCCCAACACCGACCCGGGTTTCGGCGCAGCCCCGCAGGCGGGAGCCGCTCCCGCCAATTATGCCGGGCAACCCGGCGCGCCGGTGCCCTACCCGCGGTCCAAGCGGCGGCTCGTCGTCGGCATCGCGCTGGCCATCGCGCTCGTCGCGGTGTTGACGGTGGCCATCGTGTACGGGGTCCGCACCAACGGGGCCAACACCGGCGCCACCTTCTCAGAGGGCGCGGCGAAGACGGCCATCCAGGGCTACCTGGATGCGCTGGAACACCGCGACATCGACGAGATCGCCCGCAACGCGCTGTGCGGCCTGTACGACGGGGTCCAGGACAAGCGGTCCGACCAGGCGCTGGCCAAGCTCAGCAGCGACGCGTTTCGCAAGCAGTTCTCCGAGGTCGAGCTGACCTCGATCGACAAGATCGTCTACCTGTCGCAGTACCAGGCTCAGGCGTTGTTCACCATGAAGGTGTCGCCGGTGAGCGGGGCCCCGATGCACGGGCAGGTGCAGGGCATCGCGCAGCTGCTGTTCCAGCGCGGCCAGATCATGGTCTGCTCGTACGTGCTGCGCACCGGCGGCTCGTACTGAGTGCGAAACCGTCAGCCGGGCTACAACCCGGTTGACGGATTTGGCGGGATCAACCGATCAGTTGAACGAGTCGCCGCAGGCGCACGAGCCGGTGGCGTTGGGGTTGTCGATGGTGAAGCCCTGCTTCTCGATGGTGTCCACGAAGTCGATGGACGCGCCTTCGACGTAGGGCGCGCTCATCCGGTCCACGGTCAGCGTCACGCCCCCGAACTCCGCGGTCAGGTCGCCGTCCAGCGTCCGGTCGTCGAAGAAGAGGTTGTAGCGCAGGCCGGCGCACCCGCCCGGCTGCACGGCGATGCGCAGCGCGAGGTCGTCGCGGCCCTCCTGGTCCAACAGGGACTTTGCCTTGGTGGCGGCGGCCTCGGTCAGGATCACGCCGTGGGTCGTCGTGGCGTTCGACTCGTTTTGCACCGTCATTGCTTCTCCTACATGCCTCATCGTTGGGTGGGTCCGATCAAGCCCGATACCGCCGGCTTGCGCCGGGCGATCCGGATCGCGCGAAAGTCCACTTCTTCAACGGTACCTTGACGGACCGCTATTCCCGAGTCGCGCCGCCACAACGGAGGCCAGGCCCATGAGTTGGTTGGCGGCGTCGGCCTGCGCCAACCGCACCGATCCGGCGTGCTCGGCGATGGATAACGCGGCCATGATGCCCGACGAACGCACCGTCGCGTTGTCGAGGTCGACCTGGCCGGCCAGCACGACCACCGGAATCCCCCGCGGCCGGGCCGCGTCGGCGAGAAATCCCACCACCTTGCCGTGCAGGGATTGTTCGTCGAACCGGCCCTCGCCGGTGACGATCAGCTCCGCGGTGTCCAGGTCGTCGGACAGCCGGGTGTGTTCGGCGATGATGGCCGCCCCGGACTGACAGCGGCCGCCGAGCGCCAGCAGCCCGGCACCGATCCCGCCGGCGGCCCCCGCCCCGGGCTCGGCGCTCACGTCGCGCCCCGCCACCGCTTCCAGGATCAGCGCCCACGCCTGCAGGCGAACCTCCAGCGCGGCGACGGTGGCCGTGTCCGCGCCCTTCTGCGGCCCGAACACCCGGGCCGCCCCCCACGGGCCCAGCAGCGGGTATTCGGTGTCGGAGGCCGCGATCAGCTCCACGTTGCCCAGCTGCCGGCGGGCGGTGTCCAGGCCGCCGAGCTCGGCGATCATGCCCTGCCCCCCGTCGGTGCAGGCGCTGCCGCCCAAACCCACCACGATGCGCGTCGCCCCGACCCGCAGCGCCTCGGCGATCAGCTGGCCCACGCCTTTGCTGTGCGCCGCCATGGCGGTCTCCGGGGTGGGTGGTCCACCGATCAGCGCCAGGCCGCACGCTTGGGCGCACTCCAGGTAGGCGGTGGCCGACCCGGGGTCGAACACCCAATCGGCTTCGACCATGGCTTTCAGCGGTCCCGAGACCCTTAGCCGACGCGTCTCCCCCAGCCGGCTGGCCAGCACCTCGACGAAGCCGGGGCCGCCGTCGGATTGCGGGGCGACGATGAACCGGTCGCCGGGACGCGACCGGGTCCAGCCGGTCGCGATGGCGGCGGAAGCCTCCAGCGCCGACATGCTGTCGGCGTAGCAGTCCGGGGCGACCAGAACTTGCATGGCGGGCAATTGCAGGCGGCCGGGGGCCAGGCCGGGACCATCATCATCCGAGGCCATCGACCCGTCGTCCATCAAAGGCAGCCGTTCATCACGTGTAAGAGTAGGGCCAAGGGAGGCACTAACGCAGGTCTAATAGCAAGGCATTCCAGGCGAATTCCGGCCCGGGTCGCGCGCGAAGTAACCTGGCCACTGTGAAGCTGTTGGGCCGTAAGAAAGGCCAGGACCCCGACCTCGACGAAAACGCGGCCACCGCGGCCGTCGCCGGCGTTGCTGGCGCCTCGGGCGACGCAACCCGCGAGGCGCAGCGGACGGGCCCCAAGGGCCGCCCCACGCCCAAGCGCAACGAGGCGCGGCGCAACGCGCGCAAGGGACCGGTCGCGCCGGCCCCCATGACCGCCGCCGAGGCGCGGGCGCGGCGCAAATCGCTGGCCGGCCCCAAGCTCAGCCGCGAGGAGCGCCGCGCCGCCAAGGCCGCCGGCCGCGCCGGCATGTCGGAACGCCGGGCGAAGATGATGGCCGGCGAAGAGGGTTACCTGTTGCCGCGCGACCAGGGGCCCATCCGCCGCTACGTGCGCGACGTGGTGGATTCGCGGCGCAACCTGCTGGGCCTGTTCATGCCGTCGACCCTGTTTTTGATGTTCGTCATGTTCGGCGTCCCGCAGCTGCAGCTGTGGGTATCGCCGGCGATGCTGGTGCTGATGGCCGTGATGAGCGTCGACGGGTTGATCCTGGGCCGCAAGGTCAGCAGGTTGGTCGACGCGAAGTTCCCGGACAACACCGAAAGCCGTTGGAAGCTTGGCCTTTACGCCGCCGGCCGGGCGTCCCAGATGCGCCGGCTGCGGGCGCCGCGGCCCCAGGTCAAGCACGGCAGCCGTGTCGAGTAGAGCTCGCCGGAAGGCCGGCTGACATCGGTGCGCACCCTGGTGCTCGGCGGGATCAGGTCGGGCAAGTCGCAGTGGGCGGAGCAAGCCATCGCCGACGGGTTGCCGGCGGGGCAGGCGGTTCAATACCTGGCGCCCGGGCCGGCCGGCAACGACGATGCGGCCTGGGCGCAGCGGATCGCCCGCCACCGCGCCCGCCGGCCCGCGCACTGGTCGACGATCGAAACCGACGACGTCGCAACGCAATTGCGCCAATGCCCGGACACCCCGACGCTCGTCGACGATCTCGGCACCTGGCTGACCGCCGCGCTGGACCGCAACGGCGCCTGGGACGGCGGCTCGGTGGCGGCCGCCGTCGATGACGTGCTGGCCGCGGTCGGCGACTTCGCTTCCCCGCTGGTGCTGGTCAGCCCGGAGGTCGGCTTGACGGTGGTGCCCGCCACCGCCTCCGGACGCCGGTTCGCCGACGAGCTGGGCGGCCTCAACCAGCGCCTCGCCGGGTTGTGCGACCGGGTGGTGCTGGTGGTGGCCGGCCAGCCGGTCCCAATCAAACCGTCGGGGGCCTGATGCAGTTCGCCGCCATCTCACCGCCCGATGTGGACGTCGCCGCCGCCGCGCGCGCCCGCCAGGACGCCCTGACCAAGCCCCGCGGCGCGCTGGGCCGGCTCGAGGATCTGTCGGTGTGGGTCGCGTCGTGTCAGGGGCATTGCCCGCCAAGGCAATTCGAGCGTGCCCGGGTGGTGGTGTTCGCCGGTGATCACGGCGTCGCCCGCTCGGGTGTGTCGGCCTACCCGCCGGAGGTGACGGCGCAGATGGTCGCCAACTTCGACGCCGGCGGGGCCGCGATCAACGCCCTGGCCGACATCGCCGGCGCGACGGTGCGGGTCGCCGACCTGGCCGTCGACGCCGAGGCGCTGACCGAACGGATCGGCGCCCACAAGGTGCGCCGCTCCAGCGGCGACATCCGGGTGCAGGACGCGTTGAGCGACGACGAGACCGCGCAGGCGCTCGCGGCCGGTGCGGCAATCGCCGACGAGGAGGTCGACGCGGGCGCCGACCTGCTGATCGCCGGGGACATGGGCATCGGAAACACCACGCCCGCAACGGTGTTGGTGGCGGCCCTGACGAACGCCGAGCCGGTCGCGGCGGTGGGCTTCGGCACCGGGATCGACGACGCCGGGTGGGCGCGCAAGACGGCCGCGGTGCGCGACGCCCTGTTTCGCGCGCGGCAGGTGCTGCCCGATCCGGTCGCGCTGCTGCGCTGCGCCGGTGGCGCCGACCTGGCCGCGCTGGCGGGCTTTTGCGCGCAGGCCGCGGTCCGGCGCACGCCGCTGCTGCTCGACGGCATGGCGGTGACGGCGGCCGCGCTGGTCGCCGAGCACCTGGCGCCGGGCGCCCGGCTGTGGTGGCAGGCCGGTCACCGGTCCACCGAGCCCGCCCATGCGCTCGCGCTGACGGCGCTGGATCTCGAGCCGATCCTCGACCTGCGGATGCGGCTGGGCGAGGGAACCGGCGCCGCCCTCGCGGTGCCGGTGCTGCGCGCCGCGGTGGCCGCCCTGTCGTCGATGGCGACCTTCGCCCAGGCCGGTGTGTCCGACCGCCTCGACGGCCCCGCACCGGCCGCTCCCCCGCCGTGATCCGTTCGCTGGCAACGGCTTTCGCGTTCGGTACGGTGCTGCCCGTTCCGGGCGGCGGCCATGCGCCGATGGGCCGCGCCGCCATGGCCGCGCTGCCGGTGGTGGGCGCCGTGCTGGGGGCCCTGGCCGCCGCCGTGACCTGGGGCGGGGTGCACGTGTTCGGGCCGTCGGGCCCGCTGCCCGGCCTGCTGGCGGTCGCGGTGCTGCTGTTGGTGACGCGCGGCCTGCACGTCGACGGTGTCGCCGACACGGCCGACGGCCTGGGCTGCTACGGCCCGCCGCAGCGGGCGCTGGCGGTGATGCGCGAGGGATCGACCGGGCCGTTCGGCGTCGCCGCCGTCGTCGTCGTGATCATGCTGCAGGCACTGGCGTTTTCTGCGTTGGGGGCCACCGGCCGGGTGTGGCCCGGCGTGGCCGGGATCGCCGTGGCGGTGTTCGCGGGCCGGGTGGCCGCGGTGCTGGCCGGCCACCGGTCGGTGCCCGCGGCCGAGGGCAGCGCCCTGGGGGTGCGGGTCGCGGGCAGCCAGCCGACCTCGGTGGTGGCGGCCTGGGTCGCGGTGCTGCTCGCCGGCTCGCTGCTGGCCGGGCCGCGGCCGTGGCAGGGCCCGGTGGCGGTGGCGGTGGGCCTGGGCTGCAGCGCGATCCTGGTGCGGCACTGCGTGCGCCGATTCGGCGGCATCACCGGCGACGTGCTGGGCGCGGCGATCGAACTGGCCGCGACGGCGAGCGCCGTGGCGCTCGCGGGCCTGGTGCGGTTCTGAGCCCGAGCGTGAAACTAATTTCACGCTCACGCCCGAATGTGAAGCTAACTTCACACTCGAGAGCCAACTAGCCCAGCCGGGCCATCCAGCCGTGGGTGTCGGCGAAGGTGCCGCGCTGAATCCCGGTCAGCGTGTCGCGCAGCGCCATGGTCACCTCGCCGGGTTGACCGTCGGCGACGGTGAACTCGGCATCGCCGTACTTCACGTGCGAGACCGGGGTGATCACCGCGGCGGTGCCGCAGGCGAACACCTCGGTGATCTCCCCGGCGGCGGCCTTCTTCTGCCACTCGTCGATATCGATCTTGCGTTCCTCGACGGAGAATCCGGCATCAATGGCCAACTGCAGCAAGGAGTTTCGCGTTATGCCGGGCAGCAGTGAGCCCGACAGCTCGGGGGTGACCAGCCGCGCCGACCCGCCGCTGCCGAACACGAAGAAGATGTTCATCCCGCCCATCTCTTCGACGAAGCGCCGCTCGACGGCGTCCAGCCACACCACCTGGTCGCAGCCGTTGGCCGCGGCCTCGGCCTGAGCCGACAGCGAGGCCGCGTAGTTGCCGCCGAACTTGGCGGCGCCGGTGCCGCCGGGGCTGGCCCGCACGAACTCCGTCGACACCCAGACGGTGACCGGGCTGATGCCGCCCTTGAAATAGGCGCCGGCCGGCGACGCGATCAGCAGGTAGCGGTAGCGCTTGGACGGCCGCACCCCCAGCCCGGGCTCGGTGGCGATGACGAACGGGCGCAGGTACAACGCCTCCTCGCCCCCGGCCGCCGGAACCCAGGCGCGATCGACTGCGATCAGCTGGCGCAGCGATTCCATGAACAGCTCTTCGGGCAGTTCCGGGATGGCCAGCCGCCGCGCCGACGACCGCAACCGGGCGGCGTTGGCCTCGGCGCGAAACGACACGATCGAGCCGTCCGCCCACCGGTACGCCTTGAGCCCCTCGAAGATCTCCTGCGCGTAGTGCAGCACGATCGCGGATGGATCCAGCTCGATGGGGCCGTACGGGATGACGCGCGCGTTGTGCCAACCGTCGCCGGTCTCGTCGTAGTCGATGGACACCATGTGATCGGTGAAGTACTTGCCGAAACCCGGCTCGGCCAGGATGGTTTCGCGTTCGGCATCGGTTGCCGGAGTTGCCGAGCGCGAAACCGTGAACTCGAGGGAGCCACTGGTCATCCGCCGATTGTATATCCGCCTACCGAATCGGATTTCGCCCGCGCACGCGGCGCCGCTAGCGCGTTTTCACCGCGACGAAGGGCGGGCGCACGACCTCGCACGCGGCGGGACGACCCCGGACGTCGACGGTGACCTGTTGACCGTCCTCGACGCCGGCGTCGGTGTCAATGAGCGCCAGCGCGATGCCGGCCTGCAGCGTCGGGGAGAACGTGCCCGACGTGGTGACCCCCACCGGGGTGTCGCCCGCGAGCACCGTCAGCCCGGCACGCAGCACGCCGCGGCCCACCATCCGCAGCCCGCGCAGCAGCCGGCGCGGGCCCGCCTCCTTCTCGGCCAGCAGGGCCTCGCGGCCGAAGAACGCGTCCTTCTTCCAGCCGATCGCCCACCCGCAGCGGGCCTGCAGCGGGGAGATGTCCAGGGCCAGTTCGTGGCCGTGCAGCGGGTAGCCCATCTCGGTGCGCAGGGTGTCGCGGGCGCCTAGACCGGCCGGCTCACCGCCGGCCGCGCCGACCGCCTCGGCCAGGGCGTCGAACACCACACCCGCGGATTCCCACGGCGGCAGCAGCTCGTAGCCGTGCTCGCCGGTGTAGCCGGTGCGGCACACCCGCACCGGCACGCCGGAGAACGACGTGTCGGCGTAGGCCATGTAATCCATGTCGGTGGGCAGGCCCAGCCGGCCGAGCACCTCGGCCGAGCGGGGCCCCTGCACGGCCAGCACCGCGAAGGACCGGTGCTCGTTGGTGATGGTCAGCCCGCTCGGTGCGGCGGCTTGGAGCGCCTCGACCACTGCGGCGGTGTTGGCGGCGTTGGGCACCAGGAAGATCTCGTCATCGTCGACGTAGTAGGCGATCAGGTCGTCGATGACGCCGCCGGATTCGGTGCAGCACAACGTGTATTGCGCCTTGCCCGGACCGATGCGGCCCAGGTCGTTGGTCAGCGCGGCGTTGACGAACTGCGCGGCCCCCGGCCCGCGGACCAGCGCCTTGCCCAGGTGGCTGACGTCGAAGAGGCCGACCGCGTTGCGCGTCGCGTTGTGCTCGCTGACGGTGCCGGCATACGACACCGGCATCAGCCAGCCGCCGAACTCGGCGAAACTGGCGCCCAAGCTTCGGTGACGCTCTTCCAACGGTCCGTGCAAAACCTCGGCTGCATCGCTCACGACTCTTCACCCTAATCAGCGATGACGGCCGGACCGTTAGGGTGATGCGGATGAGCACAGAACCCGGTTACGCCTCCCCCGCTGTAAGTGTCGCCTCCTCGCTGCCACGGCGCGCCGCCGCGTCGACCGTGCTGATCGTGCCCGTCGTGTCGACCGGCGAGGACGACAAGCCGGGCGCGGCCGTCGCGGCCGCCGAGCCGTTCCTGTCCTCCGACGCGGTGGCCGAGATCGAATCGGGTCTGCGGGCGCTGGAGGCCACCGGCGGCGCCGAACAGGTGCACCGGTTGGTGGTGGGATCGCTGCCGGTGTCCAGCGTGCTGACCGTCGGCCTGGGCAAACCGCGGTCCGAATGGCCCGCCGACACCATCCGTCGCGCCGCGGGCGTGGCCGCGCGTTCGCTGGGCAAGACCGAGTCGGTGCTCACCACGCTGGGCGAGCTGCCCGGCGAGGGCATCGCTGCGGCCGCCGTCGAGGGCCTGATCCTGGGCAGCTACCGGTTCACCGAGTTTCGCAGCGAGAAGACCGCACCCAAAGACCAAGGGCTGCGCAAGATCACGGTGCTCGCCTCGGAAACTAAAGGGGCGAAGGACGCCAAGAACGACGCCGCGCATGGCGCCGCCGTCGCCACCGCCGTCGCCACCGCCCGCGACTTCGTCAACACCCCGCCCAGCCACCTCTTTCCCGCCGAATTCGCCAAGCGCGCAAGGGCTTTGGGTGAATCCGTCGGTCTCGAGGTGGAGGTGCTGGACGACAAGGCGCTGCAAAAGGGCGGCTACGGCGGGATCATCGGTGTCGGGCAGGGCTCGTCGCGCCCGCCGCGGCTGGTGCG
This sequence comes from Mycobacterium sp. 1245499.0, assembly GCF_001673615.1. Taxonomy (NCBI): domain Bacteria; kingdom Bacillati; phylum Actinomycetota; class Actinomycetes; order Mycobacteriales; family Mycobacteriaceae; genus Mycobacterium; species Mycobacterium sp. 1245499.0. The sequence goes on along the minus strand of NZ_LZMG01000157.1, from coordinate 17,967 downwards.
CCTGATCCACCGCGGTTCGAAGCTGGCCAAGCGGTCCAAGCAAGCCAAGAAGGTGGCGCTGGTCGGCAAAGGCGTCACGTTCGACACCGGCGGCATCTCGATCAAGCCGGCGGCGGGGATGCACCACATGACCTCGGACATGGGCGGTGCCGCCGCGGTGATCGCGACCGTCGCGCTGGCCGCACAGTTGCGCCTGCCGATCGACGTGATCGCCACGGTGCCGATGGCCGAGAACATGCCGTCGGCCACCGCGCAGCGCCCGGGCGACGTGCTGACGCAGTACGGCGGAATCACGGTCGAGGTGCAGAACACCGACGCCGAGGGCCGGCTCATCCTGGCCGACGCGATCGTGCGGGCCTGCGAGGACGACCCCGACTACCTGATCGAGACGTCCACGCTGACCGGCGCGCAGACGGTGGCGCTGGGCGCCCGCATCCCCGGGGTGATGGGCAGCGACGAGTTCCGCGACCGCGTGGCGGCGATCTCGCAGCGGGTGGGCGAGAACGGCTGGCCGATGCCGCTGCCCGACGAACTCAAGGAAGATCTGAAGTCGGGCGTGGCCGACCTGTCCAACATCAGCGGGCAGCGCTTCGCCGGGATGCTGGTGGCCGGGGTGTTCCTGCGCGAGTTCGTCGCCGACGGCGTGAGTTGGGCGCACATCGATGTGGCCGGCCCGGCCTACAACACCGGCAGTCCGTGGGGCTACTCGCCGAAGGGCTCCACCGGCGTGCCGACGCGGACCATGTTCGCGGTACTGGAGGACATCGCCGAAAACGGCTAGGGAATAAGCCTTTTGAGCACGGCGCGACCCAGCTTGCGGCGCGGCCAGCCGGTCGCGCCGTCGGCGGCCAGCGCGGCGTTGGCGGCGTTGCGCCCGCATGCCCCGTGCACCGAGCCGCCCGGTGTCGCCGACGCGCTGCCCAGATACAGCCGCTCGATCGGTGTTTCGGCCCGGCCCATGCCGGGCGCCGGCCGGAAGATCAGCATCTGCTGCAGTTGCGACGTGCCCCCATTGACCGCTCCGTGGTGCAGATTAGCGTCGTGAGCCTCCAGGTCCGACGGGCGTTGCAGAAAGCGTCCGACGACATGGTCACCGAACCCGGGCGCGTGTTCTTCGATCACGCGATCCATCGACGCGGCAACCCGCTCCGCCGAAGCATCGTCATGCACGCCGCGCGGCAGATGCGTGTAGGCCCAGACACTTTCGGTGCCATCCGGCGATCGGGTCGGGTCGGCAGTGGTGGTCTGGCCCAGCAGCATGAACGGATGTTCGGGCACTGTGCGCGTGTTCACGTCGGCCATCCAACGAATCAGGCCGTGCCCGTCGGCGCCCAGATGAACGGTGCCGACGTCGCGCAGGTTCTTGGCATGCCACGGGATCGGGGCATCGAGCGCATAGTTGACCTTGACTACCGGCGGATCCCAGACGAAGTGTTTGAGATCCCGCAGCAACCCCGGCGACACCGCATCCGGCGGCAGCATGTGGCAGAACAGCCGCGGGGCGGTGACATCCGCGATCACCGCGCGACGCGCGCGAACGGTTCGCCCGTCGGTGGTGCTGACACCGGTCGCCCGCCCGCCCTGCACCTGAACGCGGGCGACGTCCTGGTTGCACTCGATCTGCGCCCCCGCCGAGTGGGCGCGCTTGACCAGCGCCGCCGTCAACTGGCCCGAACCTCCGACGGGAACCGGCCAACCGCAGTCCTGGGCGAGCATGGTCATCAGCAGCCCCATGACACCGCTACCCGGCGCATCCAGCGGGATGTCAGCGTGTAAAGCGTTGCCCAGCAACATGACTCGCGGCGCATCACCGTCGAACAACTGGTCGGCCATGGCGTTGGCGGGCTGCACCAACAAGTTGGCCAGTCGCAGCGCATCCGACGTCCCGAGTTTGCGCAACAGGGTCAGCAACGGGCGCATCGGCGGGAACGGCGACAGGATCGCTTCGAGCAGCGGCCTTTTCACCTCGTCCCACAACGCAACGATGCGTAGCCAATTGTCGCCGTCGCCGGGCGTGCGACGCTCGAACTCCTCCGCGGTCTGGGCGGGATCGTGATACACGATGGGCGGGTCGTCGTCGGCGGCGTTGCGCGGGTGGCCAACCACCGTCGGCGCGTGCGACCACCGCAGCCCGTGGTCCTCCAGCTGCAGCGCCGCCATCGCCGGAGACGCCACCGTCATCGGGTAGTAGGAGCTGAACAAGTCGGTGATGTAGCCCGGTGTCAGCTCGGCGCTGCGCACCGCGCCGCCGGGCTCGGGCTGGGCTTCCAGCACCAGCACGTCCCAACCCGCGTCGGCCAGCATCGACGCCGCCACCAGCCCGTGGTGTCCCGCCCCGATCACGACGGCGTCGGCGGTGTCGCGCACGGTCACTTCACCTGGCTCGGCTCCAGGCGCTCGGCCAGCGCCGCCAGCCGCCACAGGCACTCCTTGTTGCGCGGGTACGCCGCGGCCAACGCGACGGAATCGGGAACGGCCGCCATTGGGCCCTGCACGGGAACCTCGATCATCTCGATCCGGCACCCGCCCGGAATCTCGTGCAGCAGCATGGTGATTCGCGCGGCGCCCAGCGGGCCCAGGCGAGCGCACAGCACCAGCTTGTGCGGGGGTTCACACTCCTCCACGATGGTGGCGTCGTTGATCACCAACGGCCAGATCCCGATCGAGTGCTTGATCGAGGAGCCGGGTTCCGGCCAATTCGGATCGACGGCGCGCATCCGGCTGTTGCCCACCACCCACTGGGTGTAGGTCCAGCCCTGGGCGAGCACCTCCCATATCCGCTCACACGACTCCGGCACCTCGCGCGTTGCAGTGATCACGTGCACACCCCTTCATGTCTTGCGTTACCGCGGCCGGATACCCGGCAATCGCCGGGTTATTCGGCGTCAACGCCGGGTTTACCGGCGCATGCCTGCGGCTAATCTCCCTAGCGGTCGAAATCCCCGCGACGAAAGGCGAGACCATGACGGTGCGACGGTTGATCATCGGCGTGGGCGCCGTGCTGTTGTTGGCCGGAATCATCGGCCTGCTGGCGCCGGTGTCGGTTTCCGACAGCAACGGCCACTCGGTCGGCTGCGGAAACGCCGTGGCGACGGACCTTTCCGCGGCCCGCAGCGCGAACAACAGCAGTGGGGCGAACATCCCGATCCTGAACCAGATCGTCCCGCACACCGACTACGTCGCGCAGTGCCAGTCGTCGGTGGGCAGCCGGCGCGCATGGGCGATACCGCTGGCCGTGCTGGGGGTCATCGCAATCGGAGCGACGTTGCTGACCGGACGCCGCGGGGCGGCGACGGGCGCTTAGCGCGGCTCAGATCACGCGGATGCGCGCGGCGTTGCGCAGCCCTTGCGGCGCGACCCGCGAAAGCCCGTACAGCGCATAGGCTTCCGGCGCCACCGGGCGAATCGGTTTCTTCTTCTGGACCGACGACAGGATCGCGTTGGCGACCTTGTCGGGGCCGTAACGCCGCAGCGCGAACATCCTGCCCAGCTGGCCGCGGCGACCGTCGACGGCGTCGGCCTGCTTGCCGGCGGGCGCGTCGAACCGCGTGGTGTTGATGATGTTGGTGTCGATGACGCCGGGGCAGATGGTGGTCAGGCCCACCCCGGCGGCGTCGAGTTCGGCGCGCAGGCAGTCGGAGAACATGAAGGTCGCCGCCTTCGACGTGCAGTAGGCGCTCAGCGACTGCAGCGGCGCGTAGGCCGCCATCGACGACACGTTGACGATGTAGCCGCCGGTGCCGCGCTCCACCATCCGCCGCGCGAACGCCCGGCACCCGTTGACCACACCGCCCAGGTTGACGTCGAGCACCCGGTTGAACTGCTCGGGAGGGGTGTCCAGGAAGCCGCCGGCCTGTCCGATGCCGGCGTTGTTGACGACGATGTCCGGGACGCCGTGCTCGCCGCTGACCCGCTCGGCAAACGACTCCACCGCCTGCGCGTCGGACACGTCGAGCACGTAGGCGTGCGCGACGCCGCCGCGAGTGGCGATCTCGGCCGCGGTGGCCTTGACGGCCGCCTCGTCGATGTCGCTGATGACCAGCTCGGCGCCTTCGCGCGCGAAGGCGAACGCGGTCTCGCGGCCGATGCCGCTGCCGGCGCCGGTGACCGACACCAGGGTGTCGCCGAACGCCCCGCGGGGCCGCCCCACCTGCGCGCGCAGCAGCGCGCGGCTGGGCTGCTTGCCCTCGGCCTGGTCGGCGAACTCGTGCACCGCCGCAGCCATCACCTGCGGGTGCGACATCGGCGAGAAGTGACCGGCCTGGATGTCGCGGCGCCACAGCCGCGGCACGAAGCGCGGGGTGTGGTCGTAGCCGTAGGGCCGCACGTACTTGTCTTTGGTGTTGACGATGAGCTGCACCGGCACGTCGATGACCGCGACGCCCTGCTTGCGACCGGAGAAGGAGCGAAAGTAGTTGGCGGGATAGGTTTTCACCGACCGGGCGGCATCGGCGGCCAGTTTGTCGGAATGGTGGATCCGCTCGACGGGGATGTTGTCGACGGCGTTGCGGCGCAGCGCCGGGACCGACAGGGTCAGCCGCAGGAACAACGGCGCGAGCACCGGGATCGAGAACAAGATCATGTAGCTCAGCCGCAGCGCCTGGCTGATCGCCCGGATAAAGGTGCGCGGCTTCCAGGGCGCCCGCAGCCCGCTGAAGATGTAATCGACCAGTTGGTCCTGAGCGGGTCCGGACACCGACGTGAACGTGGCGACCCGGTCGCTGGCGCCGGGGCGCTTCAGGTAGTGCCAGATGCCCACCGAGCCCCAGTCGTGGGCGAGCACGTGCACGGGCCGGCCGGGGCTCAGCTCGCCGGTCACCGCGGCGAAGTCGTCGGCGAAGCGGTCCATGCTGTAGGCGGACACCGGCTTGGGCGCCGAGGACATCCCGACGCCGCGGTTGTCGTAGCGGATGATGCGGAACCGCTCGGCCAGCAGCGGGACGACCCCGTCCCACAGCACGTGCGAGTCGGGGAAGCCGTGCACCAGCACGACGGTGGGGCCCTCGGGGTTGCCCTCTTCGTAGACCGCGATGCGGGCGCCGTCGGCGCTGTCGACAAAGTGTTGGGGTAGTTGTGGTGTTGGCGGCATCTCCGACCTCCCCGCTCTGGCTGGACTGGCCACACCGTAGCAAGCGTGATCGGTGTCACCCGCCCGGCGCGGGGTATCTGCCCTGGATGTGTGCCGACAACGGCGCAGTGACAGGATAGTTTTGGATTGCGACTTCGCCTTCCACACGCGAGCTGATCGACCCGCCCCGACCCACGAGCGATCGAGGAGTCAGAAACGATGGCCTTCTCCGTCCAGATGCCGGCACTCGGTGAGAGCGTCACCGAGGGGACGGTCACCCGCTGGCTCAAGCAGGAGGGCGACACGGTCGAGCTCGACGAACCGCTCGTCGAGGTGTCGACGGACAAGGTCGACACCGAGATCCCCTCGCCGGCCGCGGGTGTGCTGACCAAGATCGTCGCCCAGGAGGACGACACCGTCGAGGTGGGCGGCGAGCTGGCCGTCATCGGCGACGCCGCCGAAGGCGGCGGGGCGGGCGGCGACTCGCAGGCGCCGAGCCAGCCGGAGCCCCAAGCGCAGCCGGGGCCCGAGCCCGCGCCCGAGCCACAGCCGGAGCCCCAGGCTCAGGCCCAGCCGGAGCCCGCGCCCGCCCAGCAGAGTTCCGGCGGCGGCGACGCGACCCCGGTGCTGATGCCCGAGCTCGGCGAGTCGGTGACCGAGGGCACCGTGACCCGCTGGCTCAAGCGCGTCGGTGACTCGGTCCAGGTCGACGACGCGTTGGTGGAAGTGTCCACCGACAAGGTCGACACCGAGATCCCCTCGCCGGTCGCCGGTGTCCTGATCAGCATCACCGCCGAGGAAGACGCCACGGTGCCCGTCGGTGGCGAGCTCGCCCGCGTCGGCGCCGGTGCCGAGGCCGCCGCGCCGGCGGCACCCGCCGCTCCCCAGCCGCCGCCCGCGCCCCAGCCCGAGCCCAAGCCCGAACCGGCGCCCCAGCCCCAGGCGCAGCCCAAGCCGCAACCCAAGCCCGAACCCGCGCCGCAGCCCAAACCTCAACCGGCGCAGGCCCAACCGGCAACTCAGCCGGCAAGCCCGGCTGGTGACGGCGCGCCGTATGTGACGCCGCTGGTGCGAAAGCTGGCCGCCGAGAACAACATCGACCTGAACTCGATCACCGGCACCGGGGTCGGCGGGCGCATCCGCAAGCAGGACGTGCTGGCCGCCGCCGAGGCGAAGAAGGCGCCGCCGCCGGCCGCGGCGGCTCCCGCCGCGCAGGCCCCCGCCGCCCCCGCGGCGCCCAAGGCCGCTGCGGCGCCGAGCCCGGCGCCGGCGTTGGCGCACCTGCGGGGCACCACCCAGAAGGCCAGCCGGATCCGTCAGATCACCGCGAACAAAACCCGCGAATCCCTGCAGGCCACAGCGCAACTCACCCAGACCCACGAGGTCGACATGACCAAGCTGGTGGGGTTGCGGGCCAGGGCCAAGGCGGCGTTCGCCGAGCGCGAGGGCGTGAACCTGACCTTCCTGCCGTTCATCGCCCGGGCGGTGATCGACGCGCTGAAGATCCACCCCAACGTCAACGCGAGCTACAACGAGGACACCAAGGAGATCACCTACTACGACGCCGAGCACCTCGGCTTCGCGGTCGACACCGAGCAGGGTCTGCTCTCCCCCGTCGTGCACAACGCCGGCGACCTGTCGCTGGCCGGGCTGGCCCGGGCGATCGCCGACATCGCCGCGCGCGCCCGCTCGGGCAACCTCAAACCCGACGAGCTGTCCGGCGGCACCTTCACGATCACCAACATCGGCAGCCAGGGCGCGCTGTTCGACACCCCCATCCTGGTTCCGCCGCAGGCCGCCATGCTGGGCACCGGCGCCATCGTCAAGCGGCCGCGGGTGATCGTCGACGAGTTCGGCAACGAATCCATCGGTGTCCGCTCGATCTGCTATCTGCCACTGACCTATGACCACCGGCTGATCGACGGCGCAGACGCCGGCCGCTTCCTCACCACCATCAAGCACCGTCTCGAAGAGGGCGCGTTCGAGGCCGACCTCGGCCTGTAACGAAGGACAACCGAACGTGGCTCGCGCCGGCCAGCAGGCCCTCATCGCCATTGCGGGTTCGTCCGGCCTGATCGGTTCGGCCCTGGCCGCGGCCCTGCGCGCGGCCGATCACCGGGTGTTGCGCATCGTGCGCCGCGCACCGGCGAATGCCGATGAGCTGCACTGGAATCCCGAGAGCGGCGACCTGGATCCCGACACGCTGACCGGCGTCGACGCCGTCGTCAACCTGTGCGGCGTCAATATCGGCAAGCGGCGATGGTCGGGCGCCTTCAAGCAGAGCCTGCGCGACAGCCGCATCGCCCCCACCGAGGTGCTGGCCCACGCCGTCGCCGACGCGGGGGTGGCGACCCTGGTCAACGCCAGCGCCGTCGGCTTCTACGGCAACACCAAGGACCGCGTGGTCGACGAAAACGACCGTGCGGGAACGGGTTTCCTGGCGCGGCTGTGTGAGGACTGGGAGGCCGCCACGCTGCCGGCCCAGTACGGCGGCGCCCGGGTGGTGCTGGCCCGCACCGGGCTGGTGTTCTCCCCCGCGGGCGGCGTGCTGGGCCGGCTGCGGCCGTTGTTCCGCGCCGGGCTCGGCGCCCGGCTGGGCGGCGGACGGCAATACATGTCATGGATCACCCTGGAAGACGAAGTGCGCGCGCTGTTGTTCGCGATCTTCAACCCCGACCTGTCCGGCCCGGTGAACATGACCGGTCCCGCGCCGGTCACCAACGCCGAATTCACCACCGCGTTCGGGCGGGCCGTCAATCGCCCAACGCCGTTGATGGTGCCCAGTTTTGCCATCCGGGCCGCGCTGGGCGAGTTCGCCGACGAGGGGCTGCTGACCGGGCAGCGGGCCATCCCGTCCGCGCTGGAGCGCGCCGGTTTCGTCTTCCACCACAACACCGTGGGCGAGGCCCTCGCCTACGCCACCGCCAGCCGCGACCACGACTAGCGCCACCGGACTCGGTCCGTCCGGCCCGAGCCGAGTACCGTCGCGAACGTGATCGATTCCATCCGGTCCAGCCAGGCCCTGATCGACGTCCGCCCGCTCGGCATCGTCGACTACCGCGTGGCCTGGCAGCAGCAACGCGATCTGGCCGACGCCCGGGTGGCCGGCGGCAACGACACGCTGCTGCTGCTCGAGCACCCCGCGGTCTACACGGCGGGCCGGCGCACCGAACCGCACGAACGGCCGGTAGATGGCACTCCCGTCGTCGACACCGACCGCGGCGGCAAGATCACCTGGCACGGCCCGGGCCAGCTGGTCGGGTATCCGATCATCGGCCTGGCCGAACCGCTCGACGTGGTGAACTACGTGCGGCGGCTGGAAGAGGCGCTGCTCAAGGTCTGCGCCGACCTGGGCGTGGACGCGGTCCGGGTGCCGGGCCGGTCCGGGGTGTGGGTGCCGGGCACCGACGGCCGCCCCGACCGCAAGGTTGCCGCCATCGGCGTGCGGGTGTCGCGCGCGACCACCCTGCACGGGTTCGCGCTCAACTGCGACTGCGACCTGGACGCGTTCGGCGCCATCGTGCCGTGCGGCATCAGCGACGCCGGTGTGACGTCGTTGTCGGCCGAGCTGCGCCGCCCGGTGTCGGTCGAGGATGTGCAGACCGCTGTCGCCGACGCGGTGTGCGACGCCCTGGACGGGGTGCTGCCGGTGCAGGACCACGCGGCGGCCGCGCGCGTAGCATCGGCGCTGTGACTGTCGCACCGGAAGGACGCAAACTGCTGCGCCTGGAAGTGCGCAACGCCGAGACCCCGATCGAGCGCAAACCGCCGTGGATCCGGGTGCGGGCCAAGATGGGCCCGGAGTACACCCAGCTCAAGAGCCTGGTCCGGCGCGAGGGGCTGCACACGGTCTGCGAGGAGGCCGGCTGCCCCAACATCTTCGAGTGCTGGGAGGACCGCGAGGCCACCTTCCTGATCGGCGGCGACCAGTGCACCCGCCGCTGCGACTTCTGCCAGATCGACACCGGCAAGCCCGCCGCCCTGGACCGCGACGAGCCGAGGCGGGTCGCCGACAGCGTGCGCACCATGGGGCTGCGCTACGCCACGGTCACCGGGGTGGCCCGCGATGACCTGCCCGACGGCGGAGCCTGGCTGTACGCCGAGACGGTGCGCGCCATCAAGGAACTCAACCCCTCGACCGGCGTGGAGCTGTTGATCCCCGACTTCAACGGCGAGCCCACCCGGCTTGCGGAGGTGTTCGAATCACGCCCGGAAGTGTTGGCGCACAACGTGGAAACGGTGCCGCGCATCTTCAAGCGGATCCGACCCGCCTTCACCTACCAGCGCAGCCTCGGCGTGCTGACCGCGGCGCGCGAGGCCGGGCTGGTCACCAAGAGCAACCTCATCCTCGGCATGGGCGAGACCCCCGACGAGGTGCGCACCGCCCTGGCCGACCTGCACGACGCGGGCTGCGACATCATCACCATCACCCAGTACCTGCGCCCGTCGGCGCGCCACCACCCCGTCGAGCGCTGGGTGAAGCCGGAAAAATTCGTCGAGTTCGCCCGGCACGCCGAGGAGCTGGGCTTCGCCGGGGTGCTGGCCGGACCGCTGGTGCGCTCGTCGTATCGCGCGGGTCGGCTCTACGAGCAGGCGGCCCGCAGCCGCGCCTGACGCCGCCGGCGCCCGGTGGCGGCGTCTGCCCCATAGCGGCCCTACGTATTCTTTGACTATGGCTAAATCCCGCAACGCCGCGCAGAACAAGGCCGCCCGAGCGCAGGCGCAGGCCGCCCGCAAGGCCGCCGCGCGGGAGCGCCGCACCCAGTTGTGGCAGGCGTTCAACCTTCAGCGCCAGGAGGACAAGCGCCTCCTGCCGTACATGATCGGCGCCTTCGTGCTGATCGTGGGCATCTCGGTGGCGGTCGGTCTGTGGGCCGGCGGGCTGACGATGATCACCCTCATCCCGCTGGGCGTGGTGCTGGGCGGGCTGGTCGCCTTCATCGTGTTCGGCCGCCGCGCCCAGAAGTCGGTCTACCGCAAGGCCGAGGGTCAAACCGGGGCCGCCGCATGGGCTTTGGACAACCTGCGCGGCAAGTGGCGGGTGACCCCCGGGGTGGCCGCGACCGGGCATTTCGACGCCGTGCACCGCGTCATCGGCCGGCCCGGCGTCATCCTGGTCGGCGAGGGGACGTCGACGCGGGTGCGACCGCTGCTGGCGCAGGAGAAGAAGCGCACCGCCCGCCTGATCGGTGACGTGCCGATCTACGACATCATCGTCGGCAACGGCGAGGACGAGGTGCCCCTGGCGAAGCTGGAGCGCCATCTCACCCGGCTACCGGCCAACATCACCGTCAAGCAGATGGACACGCTGGAGTCGCGGCTGGCCGCGTTGGGGTCGCGCGCCGGCGCGGCCGTCATGCCCAAGGGGCCGCTGCCCAACGCGGGCAAGATGCGTGGGGTGCAGCGCACCGTCCGCCGCCGGTAGCGGCGATCGCAAGCGCGGCGAAGCCGGGCGCGGCGGGTCGCCGCCATCAGCTCAGCGGCGATCGCAAGCGCGGCGAAGCCGGGCGCGGCGGGTCGCCGCCATCAGGTCAGCCCGGTCAGCCCGGTCGGCTCCTCAGGTCAGCGTCGCACCACGGCCGTCGCGGTCAGCCGATCCTGCATGCCCCGGCCGTCGAAGTCGGTGAACAGCGCCGGGACGACCGTCCCGACCAGCACTCCCCGCACCACCGCCCGGCCAAGGCCGACCAGGTCGCGTCCGTCCAACGTGACCACCTGCAGGCGAAGCGCGAGCTGGCCTGGGGTGAACCCGAACAACCGCACGAAGAGCACGCCGAGCACGAACCAGATCACCAACACCGCGGTGGCCAGCACCGGTTGGGAGAACAAGGCGAAGCGCATGGCCAGCCCGGCCAGCCCGTAGGCGATCAACCAGTCGATCATCAGCGCGCCCAGGCGGCGGCCCATCGGCGCCAGCGATCCCGGGCCACTTTCCGGCAGGCCCAGCTTTTCGCCCGGATATGCGGATCGCGATTCGGCCATCATCGGCGCGGACCGCGGTCCGAATAATCCGCCGGGACGGCCTGGTAAGGAGGGCAGACGGTGCGCCCGGTCACCAGAAAAGATACGATCTTGCGATCCATGGCCCCACAATAGAACCCGCCGCCCAAGTGGCCACTTTTAGCGTGTGGCATGGTCACGTAACGTGCGCGCAACATCGGGTTGACTGACGGGCAACATCTGCTCCATAGCGTCAGGCCGCGGATCTCACCAAGTAAAGGAGCACTCTGTGACGGACAAGACGCCCGACGACGTCTTCAAACTCGCCAAGGACGAGAACGTCGAATTTGTCGACGTCCGGTTTTGTGACCTGCCCGGCATCATGCAGCACTTCACAATTCCGATTTCATTCTTCGACGAGAGCGTTTTTGAGGATGGTTTAGCCTTCGACGGTTCGTCGATTCGCGGATTCCAATCCATTCACGAATCCGACATGCTGCTCCTCCCCGACCCGGCGACCGCGCAGATCGACCTGTTCCGTGAAGCAAAGACGCTGAACCTCAACTTCTTCGTGCACGACCCCTTCACCCTCGAGCCGTACTCGCGCGACCCGCGCAACATCGCCCGCAAGGCCGAGAACTACCTGATCAGCACGGGCGTGGCCGACACCGCCTACTTCGGCGCCGAGGCGGAGTTCTACATCTTCGACTCGGTGAGCTTCGACTCGCGCACCAACGGCTCGTTCTACGAGATCGACGCGATCTCGGGCTGGTGGAACACCGGTTCGCCCAACGAGCTCGACGGCAGCCCCAACCGCGGATACAAGGTGCGCCCCAAGGGTGGCTACTTCCCCGTCGCCCCCGTCGACCACTACGTCGACCTGCGCGACAAGATGCTGACCAACCTGATCACCGCCGGCTTCAGCCTGGAGAAGGGCCACCACGAGGTGGGCACCGGCGGCCAGGCCGAGATCAACTACAAGTTCAACACGCTGCTGCACGCGGCCGACGACATGATGCTCTACAAGTACATCGTCAAGAACACGGCGTGGCAGAACGGCAAGACCGTGACGTTCATGCCCAAGCCGCTGTTCGGTGACAACGGCTCCGGCATGCACACCCACCAGTCGCTGTGGAAGGACGGCAGCCCGCTGATGTACGACGAGACCGGTTACGCCGGCCTGTCGGACACCGCCCGCCACTACATCGGCGGCCTGCTGCACCACGCACCGTCGCTGCTGGCGTTCACCAACCCCACGGTGAACTCCTACAAGCGCCTGGTACCCGGCTACGAGGCCCCGATCAACCTGGTCTACAGCCAGCGCAACCGGTCGGCGTGTGTCCGCATCCCGATCACCGGCACCAACCCGAAGGCCAAGCGTCTCGAGTTCCGCTGCCCCGACTCGTCGGGCAACCCGTACCTGGCGTTCTCGGCCATGTTGATGGCCGGCCTGGACGGTATCAAGAACAAGATCGAGCCGCAGGCCCCGGTCGACAAGGACCTCTACGAGCTGCCGCCTGAGGAGGCCGCCAACATCCCGCAGGCGCCCACCCAGCTTTCCGCGGTGATCGACCGGCTCGAAGAGGACCACGAATACCTCACAGAGGGCGGCGTGTTCACGCCTGACCTCATCGAGACGTGGATCAACTTCAAGCGCGAAAACGAGATCCTGCCGGTCCAAATCCGGCCGCACCCTTACGAATTCGCGCTGTACTACGACGTCTAAAGACGTCGACAACCAACGACGGCCACCCGGTCGGCGATCGACTCCACGATCGCAGGCCGGGTGGCCTACTGGTATCCGGTTCTGCCCAGCATCGCGGCGAGCTGCCGAAGCAACGAGGTCCGAAATCGATCCGCCGACGGGTTCGGAAAACGCAGCACGCGGGGAATCATTGCTCCGACGAGCGTGGCGAACAACAAATCGACGACGTCTTCGGGCGAGACCACCGGCGCGAACACGCCTGCGTCGCGCCCCTCGATGACGGTGCGCACGAACGGCGCGCGGTAGCGCGACCAGCCTTCTTCGCCGTAGTCGCGCAATTCCGCGTCGCGAATGCCGGAGCGCCAGAATTCGATGAGCAGCTGATGGTTGCGCAACGGAGTGTTCAGGTTGCGATCTATCATCGCCACCAGGCGATTCCAGGGATCGGTTTCGGCGTCGGCCACCGCCTCGAACGCGGCAACCTCCATCTCCGTGGCGTGCCGCATCGCCTCGATGAGCATGTCCTCGCGTGAGCCGAAATAGTTCTGCAGCGTGCTGATGGCGACGCCACTGGCCGCCGCGACGTCGGCGAAGCGGGTATTTTCATGGCCCCGCTCCGCCAGCACTGCGGCGGCGGCTTCGACGGCCGCGACTCGGCGCGCGCCGCCGACTCGTCGGGCGCGGCGTTCAACGGGCATTGCTGTATGGTACGAGAATACCAGATTTTGGCAACCCCGGCGGACGTTGTCGATGCGCGGTCTCAGACAGCGACGCGCGGTGGGATGTTGTGGTTGAGGCGGAAGGTGTTGCGCGGGTCGTACTTCGCCTTGACCGTCCGCAGCTCTTCGTAGACGTCGGGCGCATAGGCCCGGCGGGTGCGGTCCTCAGGCGTGTCCGCCGGGCCGACGAAGCTCGGATTCGCCATGCCGTGCAGCCAAGGATCAAGCGCCGCAACAAGTTCGCGGCCCGAGTTACGATAGCCCGCCACTTCGTCGCCTGGGGGCACGACGGTCAGGGCGAACATGGCATAGGCGGCATCCCGCGCACCCACCGCGTTGGGGAAAGCCGCGGGTTTGCTGAAAGCCCCTTGCAGATGCCGGATGTCGACGATATTGATCGCGCTACCGGATCCGGGGCCGGCCACGTCGACGATGGCGCCAACGGTGTCTTGGCCCAGTTCCCGAAGCAGCGCGAAATGCTCAACCGCCGGCGCGGGATCGGTTGGATCGTTACTGATGGTGGCGAACTGCGCGTAGGGGATGCTGGCGACACCGTCCGCCAGCACCGGAGCCGCCCGACGCAGCGGGTCGATCAGCCGGGCACCGATGGACGGGTCGCCGACATAGGAGACCCGTACCGATACGGTCAAGCGACCCTGCATGAAGGGCGGAAGGCCGGGCAAGGGAGGTAGATTGAGCAGCGCCAATCCCGTCGTCAACTCATCGGGTGCTGATGCGGTGAGCTCGCGGAAGGCCTCCAGCACGCGCCGGCTGTGTTCGCCCGAGTAGAACAGTGCACCGGCGTACAACGATGTCACTGGGAACAGCGCGAACTTCATCGCGACCACCACGCCGAAATTGCTTTTCCCGCCCAGCAGCGCACCGAAGAGATCGGGTTCGGATACTGCTGATACGCAGCGCAATTGGGCATCCGCGGTGACCACGTCGATGTCAGTGACGTGGTCGGCCGCCCAGCCGTACTTGCGCCCCATCGTCGCACTCGCCCCGCCGCCAAGGGTGTAGCCGACTACACCCACTCCCGGGGAGGACCCCGGCAGTGGAGCCAGCCCATACTTCGCGGCGGCGTCGACCAGCTGTCCGAATCGGACTCCGGCTTCCACCCGCGCGCAACGGTTTTCGACGTCGATGAATAGGCCCGACATTCGGCTGGTTGTGATCATCAGAGTATCCGCGTCGGCGGGCACCGTCGGTCCATGGCCGGTATTGAGGACGGCAACATACAGACCGCGCTCGACCGCGAACCTCACCGCCTCGGAGACGTCTGCCGCATCGGCGGCGCCCACCACGACCGCGGGCCGGTGTCGGACCGCCGTGTTGAACACCGCCACTTCGCTGCCGTAAGCCGTGTCATCTTCCGTGAAGACCGGCCCTCGAACAACATCCCGAAGCTTTGAAAGTTCGTCTCGCCACGGTTGCATCGCCGCCGCCCTCCATCTCGGTGAAGTCCCACTACGGTATGACGCTATGGTATGACCATACCGACAAGAAAGATCTCGGTGTGTCCGAGGTCACAGGGCGCTGGTGCGCGGCCACCCGGTTCACTCCGGCCCCGCCCGACGGGCATGCGCTGGCCGCCAAGTCGGCTTGACCGCGATATCGCGGACACCGTAGATCGGCGGTGAAACGATATCGATGTGGGTGACCGGGTTCGCGGCGCGCGTCAGGCGGCGGGGTCGTGTCGGTCATGCGGCACCGAACTGTCACCGGGCTCGAAGTTCTGTCATCAGTGCGGCATGCCCGTCACACACCCGGACCGCTCGGCTGAGTACAAGCAAGTGACGGTGCTGTTCGCCGACGTGGTTCATTCGATGGATCTCGCCGCGACGCTGGGAGCGGAGCGCCTGCGGGAAATCATGGTCGAACTTGTCGATCTGGCCGCTGCGGTCGTCCAGCGTTACGGCGGCACGCTGGACAAGTTCACCGGTGACGGGATCATGGCGTTGTTCGGTGCGCCGGCGGCGTTGGAGGATCACGCAGTTCGTGCATGTCTTGCAGCGCTCGGCATCCAGCAGGCAACGCGTCGACTGGCCGGCGCGGTCAGCCAGCGGGATGCCGTCGAGTTGCAGTTACGCGTCGGCCTGAACTCGGGTCAGGTGATCGCTGGTGAGATCGGTTCGGCCGCCTTGGGTTACACCGCGATCGGAGACCAGGTCGGCATGGCACAGCGGATGGAGTCCGTGGCGCCGCCAAACGGTGTGATGCTCAGCGCATCCACCGCGCGGTTGGTCGAACGCACTGCGGTCGTCGGCGAGCCGGAGCTGGTCCACATCAAGGGCAACGATCAGCCGGTCCAGGCCCATCGATTGATCGCCGTGCCGGAACGTGATGCCCCCGCCGTCGGCACCGCGTCGAGCCTCGTTGGCCGGCAGTGGGAGATCGCCGCCGCTGAAGGTTTGTTGGCTCGGGCCGCCGGCGGGCATGGCGGCGTGCTCGCGTTGGCCGGACCCGCGGGCATCGGCAAGAGCCGGCTAGTGCAGGAGATCACCGCGCCAACGAGAACACTCGGAGTCGAGGTGTCGCGGGCTTACTGCGAATCGCACACCAGCGAGGTCTCGTTTCAGGTGGTCGCGCGATTGCTGCGGTCGGTGACGGGCATACGGGGCCTTGACGACGGCGCGGCCCGCACCCGAATACGTGCAAACAATCCCGCCGCCGACCCGCAAGATCTGCTGCTCTTGGACGACCTGCTCGGTATCGCCGCTCCCGGCGAGACGCTGCCCGCCATCGATCCCGATGCCCGACGCCGGCGGTTGACCGCCCTGATCCGGGGCATGGTGTTGTCTCGTCGGACACCAGCGGTCTACGTCATCGAGGACGTGCACTGGATCGATGAGGCCAGCGAATCCATGCTGGCCGACCTCCTCGCGGTGGTTCCCCGAACCGCGTCGCTGGCACTTATTACCTATCGCCCCGAATACCGTGGCGCGTTGACGACTATCGATGGCGCCCAGACCTTTGCCCTTGCGCCGCTGAGTGATTCCGAGACCTCAGCGTTGGTCGCTGAGCTACTCGGCGACGACCGGTCGGTCACCGACCTCACCACCCTGATCGCCGAAAACGCTTGCGGAAACCCATTTTTTGCCGAAGAGATGGTGCGGGACCTGGCCGAACGTGGGGTGCTCGACGGCAGCCGAGGAAGCTACCGGTGCGCCAGAGATGTGGCCGACGTTCGGGTGCCGGCGACTTTGCAGGCCACTCTGGCCGCTCGCATCGATCGGCTTGCGCCCCAAGCGAAAAGGACGCTGAACGCCGCGGCGGTGATCGGCTCCCGGCACGATGCGGCATTGCTGGCCAGCCTGGTCGCCAACCCCGACGTGAATTCACTGATCGAGGCCGAGCTGATCGAGCAGGTGATGACCGGCACCCGCACCCAGTACGCGTTTCGGCATCCGCTGATCCGCGCGGTCGCCTACGAGTCACAGCTGAAATCCGACCGGGCCGAGCTGCATCGCCGGCTGGCCACGGTGATGGAGCGGGATCCCGGATCCGTCGACGATAACGCCGCGCTGATCGGCGAGCACCGGGAAGCCGCCGACGACCTGTCCGCCGCCTACGCCTGGCGCATGCGGGCTGGTGCCTGGCTGATGGGGCGCGATGTCGTTGCGGCGCGGCGTAACTGGGAACGCGCTCGCCGGGTGGCCGACACCCTTCCTGCCGATTTCCCCGATCGTGCAACTTTGCGCAGTTACCCCAGAGCGATGTTGTGCCAGACCGCGTGGCGGGCGGGCACCGGCGTTGACGAGACCATATTCAACGAGCTACGAACGCTGTGCACCGCATCCGGTAACCAAGCTTTGCTGGCCGCCGGCCTATCGGGCGCCGAGTTGTCGTTGACGATGGCCAACCGTCACACCGAGTCGGCGCGGTTGGCTTCCGAACAGATAGCCCTGTTCGATTCCGTCGACGATCCGATGAGCATCTTCGTGGTGATGTCGGCGTCGATGTTCGCCAAGCTGCATGTCGGTGAGGTAGCCGAAGCGCTGCGCGTGGCGCAGGCTGTGACCGATCTGCTGGCCGACGACGGATCCAAGGGCAACATCGCGCGGTGGGGGTTGGGATCTCCACTAGCGGTCGCGGTGCTCTACCGGGCTATGGCCCGCGCGTGTCTCGGCGACCGCTCTTGGCGTGCGGATCTCAGACGCGCCATCGCGATACAGCGAGAGATTGCCGATGCGGCGATCGTCATCGTGATCACCTACGGCTACTCCCTGTCCATCGCGAACGGATTGCTGGTACCCGATGCCGCGGCGCTGGCTGAGACCGACGACGTGTTGCGCCATGCCGAAAAGTCTGGCGACGCAGTGGCATTGGCGCTCGCTCAGGTGGCTCGCGGCCTTGTCCTCACGCGCACCGCACCAGC
Organism: Mycobacterium sp. 1245499.0; assembly: GCF_001673615.1. Taxonomy (NCBI): domain Bacteria; kingdom Bacillati; phylum Actinomycetota; class Actinomycetes; order Mycobacteriales; family Mycobacteriaceae; genus Mycobacterium; species Mycobacterium sp. 1245499.0. The sequence continues at coordinate 154 of NZ_LZMG01000157.1, read as the reverse complement.
AGATCACAGTGCCGGCGTAGAGCTCATCACCGACGGGCGCGCGGCCGATTTCGACGGCGTGGTCCAGGTGCCCGGTGTCGGCTTCCATAACTGTCCTGTCGATGTCGACCATCGATACGCCGAGCAGGTTTCGCTGCAGCAGTAGGGCCGCGCG
>NZ_LZMG01000156.1:0-63584 GCF_001673615.1 Mycobacterium sp. 1245499.0 | reverse complement strand
GGGGGAGGTTGGTGGCCTTGGAGTCGTCGACGTAGGTGATTCCGTCGGCGACGGCCACGACCTCGGCCCGGTGCCGGCCCACCCGGAACGCGGCGATCGCGGCCGCGATCGCCTCGGCCGGCACGTCGACGCTGCGCGCCAGCGCCGCGGCGGCCAGCGCGTCGAGCACCCCGACCGGCCCCGGCACCGGGCCGAGGTCGTGGCCGTCGCCGACGGAATCACCTACGTCGACGACTCCAAGGCCACCAACCCGCACGCCGCCGAGGCGTCCGTGCTCGCCTACCCCCGGGTCGTGTGGATCGCCGGCGGCCTGCTCAAGGGCGCGTCGGTCGACGCCGAGGTCTCCAGGATGGCGTCGCGGCTGGTCGCGGCGGTGCTCATCGGCCGAGATCGGCAATTGGTTGCAGAGGCGTTATCGCGACACGCGCCGGATGTCCCCGTCCTGCACGTTGTGACAGGCGAGGATGCTGATATGGATGCGACTGCTGTGGTTTTTGGGGCAGATGTGACAGAAGTGAAACAATTCGGCGACAAGCAACATTCCGGGGACAACGTGGGCACGGCGGTCATGAACGCGGCGGTCGCCGCGGCTCGTACCGTAGCGAAGCCCGGTGACACCGTCCTGCTGGCTCCGGCGGGCGCATCGTTCGACCAATTCGCGGGTTACGCCGACCGTGGCGACGCCTTCGCCGCCGCCGTGCATGCGGCGCTCCGGTAGGGCGGGCGTGGATAACGCCCTGACCCGGCGGCTGCGCCGGGGTAAAGACACCACCGAGACGGCCGCGGCCGAGGCCGGTGCGGCCGACGATGCCGACGCCGATGCCGCCGACGCCCCGGCAGCCGAGACCGACAAGAAGGCCGACAGGAAGGCCGACAGGAAGGCCGGCGCGCCGCAGACGAAGGACAAGCCCGCCAAAGACGGCGGTGCGCACGGCAGGTTCGGCGCCTGGCTGGGCCGGCCCATGACCTCGTTTCACCTGATCATCGCCGTGGCGGGGCTACTGACGACGCTCGGGCTGATCATGGTGCTCTCGGCGTCGGGCGTGCGGTCCTACGACGCCGACGGGTCGGCCTGGGTGATCTTCGGCAAGCAGGTGTTGTGGACCGTGGTCGGGCTCATCGCCTGCTACGCCTCCCTGCGGATGTCGGTGCGGTTCATCCGGCGGGTCGCATTCACCGGTTACGTCGTCACCGTCATCCTGCTGGTGCTGGTGCTCGTTCCCGGTATCGGCAACCTGGCCAACGGATCTCGTAAATGGTTCGTGGTCGCGGGTTTCTCGATGCAGCCCTCCGAGCTGGCCAAGATCGCCTTCGCCATCTGGGGCGCCCACATGCTGGCCGCCCGCCGCCTGGAGCGGGCGACCCTGCGGGAATTGCTGATCCCCCTGGTGCCGGCGGCGGTGATCGCGCTCGCGCTGATCGTGGCGCAGCCCGACCTCGGGCAGACGGTGTCGCTGGGCATCATCCTGCTGGCCCTGTTGTGGTACGCCGGCCTGCCGCTGCGCGTGTTCGTCACCTCGTTGCTGGCCGTGTTCGTGGCCGGCGCGATCCTGGCCATGTCGGCCGGCTACCGGTCGGACCGGGTGCGGTCCTGGATCAACCCGGAGAACGACCCGCAGGACACCGGCTACCAGGCCCGGCAGGCGAAGTTCGCGCTCGCGCACGGCGGCATCTTCGGCGACGGCCTGGGCCAGGGCGTGGCCAAGTGGAACTACCTGCCCAACGCGCACAACGACTTCATCTTCGCGATCATCGGCGAGGAGCTCGGCTTCATCGGCGCCTTCGCGCTGCTGGTGCTGTTCGGGCTGTTCGCCTACACCGGGATGCGGATCGCGCGCCGCTCGGCCGATCCGTTCCTGCGGTTGCTGACGGCCACCACGACGATGTGGGTGCTGGGCCAGGCGTTCATCAACATCGGCTACGTCATCGGCATCCTGCCGGTGACCGGCATTCAGCTGCCACTCATTTCCGCTGGTGGAACGTCCACCGCGGCAACACTTTTCATGATCGGCATCATGGCCAACGCTGCCCGTCACGAGCCGGAAGCGGTGGCCGCCCTGCGGGCCGGCCGCGACGACAAGGTGAACCGGATCCTGCGGCTGCCGCTGCCCGAGCCCTACTCGCCGACGCGCCTGGAGGCGTTCCGCGACCGCAAGCGGGCCCGCCCGAAGGCCGCCTCGCAATCGGGCGAAGCCCCACGCAAGGCCGCCGGGGCGCCCGGCCGCAAGCCCGCCCGCAAGGCCTCCCCGAAGGTAGAGGGTCCGCAGCGGCCGGCGCTGCCGCGAACGGCCGGCCGGCCGGCTCGCCAGACTGGAGGTACCGCCCGATCGCGGGCCAGGCATCATGGATCTGGCCAGCGCCGCGTCAGCCAGGCGGCCGGCCAGCGTCAGCCACGACGCGCACGCGCACTGGAAGGTCAGCGTTACGGGTGAACGACACGGTCAACAAGCCGACCGGCGGGCGGGGGGCAAACCCCTTGCCCGCCGGTGCCGCGTTGCCCTCTTTTACGCCCGAAAAGCCCCTGTCGGTCGTGCTGGCCGGTGGGGGAACCGCCGGTCACGTCGAGCCGGCGATGGCCGTCGCGGACGCGCTGAGCGCGCTCGATCCGCACGTCCGCATCACCGCGCTGGGCACCGCGCGCGGGCTGGAAACCAGGCTGGTGCCCGAGCGCGGCTATGACCTCGAGCTAATCACGCCGGTGCCGCTGCCGCGCAAGCCCAGCGGCGACCTGGCGCGGCTGCCCTCGCGGGTGTGGCGGGCCGTTCGCGAGACCCGCGCCGTGCTCAGGGCGGTCGACGCCGACGTGATCATCGGCTTCGGGGGATACGTGGCCCTGCCGGCCTATCTCGCCGCCCGCGGTGTCTCGCCGCGCACGCCGCGGATCCCGGTGGTGATCCACGAGGCCAATGCCAGCGCCGGGCTGGCCAACCGGGTCGGCGCCCGCAGCGCCGAGCGGGTGCTGTCCGCGGTGGCCGATTGCGGCCTGCCGCGCGCCGAGGTGGTCGGGGTGCCGGTGCGCGAGGCCATCACCTCGCTGGACCGCGCGGCGCTGCGTGCGCAGGCGCGCAGGCACTTCGGCTTCGCCGACGACGCCCGGGTGCTGCTGGTGTTCGGCGGCTCGCAGGGCGCGGCCTCGCTGAACCGGGCCGTTTCGGGCGCGGCCGCCGAGCTCGCCGCCGCCGGCGTGGCGGTCCTCCATGCGCACGGCCCCAAGAACACGCTGGAGTTGCGCGAACCCGACCCCGGTGACCCGCCCTACGTGGCGGTGCCCTACCTGGACCGGATGGACCTGGCCTATTCGGCCGCTGACCTGGTGATCTGCCGATCCGGTGCGATGACGGTCGCCGAGGTGTCGGCGGTCGGCCTGCCGGCCATCTACGTGCCCCTGCCCATCGGCAACGGCGAGCAGCGGCTCAACGCGCTGCCGGTGGTCAACGCCGGTGGTGGCATGATCGTCGCGGACGCCGACCTGACGCCCGAGCTGGTGGCCCGCGAGGTGGCGGGGCTCCTAGGCGACCCGCCGCGACTGGCGGCCATGACCACCGCCGCCGCGCTGGTCGGACACCCCGACGCGGCCCGGCGGGTGGCCCAGGCGGCGCTGGACATCGCCAGGAAGGCGCAGCTCGGCCGCCAGAGTGGCCGGTGGGCCGGGAGAACCCGGTGAACACCCCGCAGCTGCCGCCCGAGCTGCAGCGCGTGCACATGGTCGGCATCGGGGGAGCCGGCATGTCGGGCATCGCGCGCATTTTGCTCGACCGCGGCGGGCTGGTATCCGGTTCGGACGCCAAGGAGTCACGCGGCATCCACGCGCTGCGCGCCCGCGGCGCGCAGATCAACATCGGGCATGACGCCGCCGCACTGGACCTGTTGCCCGGCGGCGTCACCGCCGTCATCACCACCCACGCCGCCATCCCGAAGACCAACCCGGAGCTGGTCGAGGCCCGCCGGCGCGGCATCCCGGTGATCCTGCGGCCGGCCGTGCTGGCCAAGCTGATGGATGGGCGCACCACGCTGATGGTCACCGGCACGCACGGCAAGACGACGACGACGTCGATGCTCATCGTGGCGCTGCAGCACTGCGGACGCGATCCGTCCTTCGCGGTCGGCGGCGAGATGGGGGAGGCCGGCACCAACGCCCACCACGGCAGCGGCGACTGTTTCGTCGCCGAGGCCGACGAAAGCGATGGCTCGCTGCTCGAGTACACGCCCTACGTCGCCGTCGTCACCAACATCGAGACCGACCACCTGGACTTCTACGGCAGCGCCGACGCCTATGTCGCCGTGTTCGACGCCTTCGTGGAGCGACTGGCCCCCGGCGGCGCGCTGGTGGTGTGCGTCGACGATCCGGGGGCACAGGCGCTGGCCAGACGCACGGCCGAGCTGGGCATCCGGGTGCTGCGGTACGGATCGGTGTCGCAGGACGGGTCATCGCGCCCGGGCGAGGAGCTGGCCGCGACGTTGCTCTCGTGGCAGCAGCAGGGCACCGAGGCCGTCGCGCAGATCCGGCTGGCCCCCGAACTCGACCCGGAGCAGCACCCGCGGGTGATGCGGTTGTCGGTGCCCGGCCGCCACATGGCGCTCAACGCGATGGGTGCGCTGCTGGCGGCGCTCGAGATCGGCGCCCCGGCCGACGCCGTGCTGGACGGCCTAGCCGGCTTCGAGGGCGTGCGACGCCGGTTCGAACTGGTGGGCAGCGCGGCCTCGGTGCGGGTGTTCGACGACTACGCCCACCACCCCACCGAGATCGTCGCCACGCTGGCGGCGGTCCGCACCCTGCTCGAGCAAAGCGGTGACGGCCGCAGTATCGCGGTGTTCCAACCCCATTTGTATTCGCGGACAAAGGCTTTCGCCGAAGAGTTCGGGCGGGCGCTGGACGCGGCGGACCAGGTGTTCGTTCTCGACGTCTACGGCGCGCGCGAACAGCCGCTGGCCGGTGTCAGCGGCGCCAGTGTCGCCGAGCATGTCAGCGTGCCGGTGCGCTACCTGCCGCACTTCTCCGCGGCCGCCGAGCAGGTGGCCGCGGTCGCCGCGCCCGGCGACGTCATCGTGACCATGGGAGCCGGCGACGTGACCCTGCTCGGGCCCGAGATCGTGACGGCGTTGCGGGTGCGGGCCAACCGCGGCGCCCCCGGGGCGTTGCGATGACGGAGCCGGACGACCCGGTCCCGACCGACGTGGCCGGGGCACGGGCCGCCGGTCAGCCGTCCGGCGCCGACGACATCGCGGTCACCGAACCGCTCGTCACCGGTACAGGCGCGGAGCGGGGTGACGCCGGCCCCCAGCCCGATCAGGCCGAGGTCGAGGGGCCACGCCGGCGTGCCCGCCGGGAACGCGCCGAACGCCGCGCCGCGCAGGCCCGCGCCACCGCCATCGAAGAGGCGCGCCGCGAGGCCAAGCGCCGGGCCAGCGGGCGGCTGGTCACCGAGCCCAAACCCGTTGCGCGCGGGGTCGTTCGGGGCCTGAAGATGCTGCTGGCGACCATCCTGCTGGTGGTCGTCGGCATCGGGCTGGCCTTGATCCTCTACTTCACGCCGGCGATGTCGGCCCGCAACATCGTGGTCGTCGGCACCGGGGTGGTCACCCGGGAAGAGGTCCTGGAGGCGGCGCACGTGCGGCCCGGAACGCCGCTGCTGCAGATCAACACCAGCCAGGTGGCCGACCGGGTGGCGGCGATCCGGCGGGTGGCCAGCGCGCGGGTGCAGCGCCAGTACCCGTCGGCGCTGCGGATCACCATCGTGGAGCGAGTTCCGGTGGCGGTAAAGGACTTTCCCGACGGCCCGCATCTGTTCGACCGCGACGGCGTGGACTTCGCGACCGGCCCGCCGCCCCCGGCCCTGCCGTACCTCGACGTCGCCGACCCGGGTCCGAACGACCCGGCCACCAAGGCCGCCCTGCAGGTGCTGACCGCGCTGCGGCCCGAGGTCGGAGGCCAGGTCGGCCGGATCGCGGCGCCCTCGGTCGCCTCGATCACCCTGACCCTCGGCGACGGCCGGGTGGTGATCTGGGGCACTACCGACCGCACCGACGAGAAGGCCGAGAAGCTGGCCGCGCTGTTGACGCAGCCCGGCAAGACCTACGACGTGTCCAGCCCGGATCTGCCGACGGTCAAGTAGCGATCTTCGTCACGTCGTCCGCCCCCGATCCGCCGTCGAGCAGCGCTCACGCCGCCGCGACGCACCAAAATTGCCCAAAATTTGCGGGGCGCGTGTCGGCGCGCCTGCGGGGTTAGGGCGCGCCCTACCCATACCGTTCTGGTTGCGCGCCACTACTTGACATAACTCTAACTCTATGGTTGAGGTTGAGGGTTTGCCAGGGAGGGGCCGCGACGTCCGGAGGAGCCCACCGCCGGGAGAGCTGAGCCAAGCCCATCAGGGAGGAAGACGAATGATGACCCCCCCGCACAACTACCTGGCCGTGATCAAGGTCGTGGGTATCGGTGGCGGCGGCGTCAACGCCGTCAACCGGATGATCGAACAAGGCCTCAAAGGCGTGGAGTTCATCGCCATCAACACCGACGCGCAGGCGCTGTTGATGAGTGATGCCGACGTCAAACTCGACGTCGGGCGCGAATCCACGCGTGGCCTGGGCGCCGGGGCGGACCCGGAGGTCGGCCGCAAGGCCGCCGAGGACGCCAAGGACGAGATCGAGGAGCTGCTGCGCGGCGCGGACATGGTGTTCGTCACCGCCGGCGAGGGCGGCGGGACCGGCACCGGCGGCGCGCCCGTCGTCGCCAGCATCGCGCGCAAGCTGGGCGCGCTGACCGTCGGCGTGGTCACCCGCCCGTTCTCGTTCGAGGGCAAGCGGCGCGGCAACCAGGCCGAGAGCGGCATCTCGGCGCTGCGCGAGAGCTGCGACACGCTGATCGTGATCCCCAACGACCGGCTGCTGCAGATGGGCGACGCCGCGGTCTCGCTGATGGACGCCTTCCGCAGCGCCGACGAGGTGCTGCTCAACGGTGTGCAGGGCATCACCGACCTGATCACCACCCCGGGCCTGATCAACGTGGACTTCGCCGACGTCAAGGGCATCATGTCCGGCGCGGGCACGGCCCTGATGGGTATCGGCTCCGCCCGCGGCGAGGGCCGCTCGCTCAAGGCCGCCGAGATCGCCATCAACTCGCCGCTGCTGGAAGCCTCGATGGAGGGCGCGCACGGCGTGCTGATGTCGATTGCCGGCGGCAGCGACCTGGGGCTGTTCGAGATCAACGAGGCGGCCTCGCTGGTGCAGGACGCCGCCCACCAGGACGCCAACATCATCTTCGGCACCGTGATCGACGACTCGCTGGGCGACGAGGTGCGCGTCACCGTCATCGCCGCGGGCTTCGATGCCGCCGGCGCCGGCCGCAAACCCGTCATCGGCGGCAGCGCCGACAGGGAGGAAAAGGGTGGTGCGCACCGGATCGAGTCGGCAAAGGCGGGCAAGCTCACCTCGACGTTGTTCGAACCGGTCGACGCGGTCAGCGTGCCGGTTCACACCAACGGCTCGACCTTGAATATCGGCGGCGATGACGACGATGTCGACGTGCCGCCCTTCATGCGTCGCTGAGATATGCCGGTGACCCTGGATCCCCGGCCGCGACGGTCGGGGCCGCCTGTTAGACAGGGCATCTCCGATACTGGTCACGTGAGCGTTCGCATTCGACGGGTGACCACCACCCGCGCCGGTGGTGTCTCGAAGCCGCCCTTCGACAGCTTCAACCTCGGCGACCACGTCGGGGACGACCCCGCGGCGGTGGCCGACAACCGCGCCCGGCTGGCCGCGGCCATCGGGCTGCGCGGCGCTCGGGTGGTGTGGATGAACCAGGTCCACGGCGATCGGGTCGAGGTGGTCGACGGGGCGCGCGACACCGCGGTCGACGACACGGACGCGTTGGTGACCCGCACCGCGCGTCTCGCGCTGGCGGTGGTGACCGCCGATTGCGTTCCGGTGTTGCTGGCCGACGCGCGTGCCGGTGTGGCCGCGGCGGTGCACGCCGGTCGGGTCGGCGCCCAGCGCGGGGTGGTGGCCCGCACGCTGGAGACGATGGTGGAGCTCGGCGCGCGGCCCGAAGACATTTCGGCGCTCCTGGGTCCGGCGGTCAGCGGCCGCAATTACGAAGTGCCCGCGGCGATGGCCGACGAGGTCGAGGCGGCGTTGCCGGGCAGCCGGACCACCACCGGGGCGGGCACGCCCGGGCTGGATCTGCGTGCCGGAATCGCTTGGCAGCTAAGGAATTTAGGCGTGACGGCCATCGACATCGATCCGCGCTGCACGGTGGACGACCCGGCCTTGTTCAGTCACCGCCGGGACGCGCCGACCGGGCGGCTGGCCTCACTGGTCTGGATGGAGTGATTGCGATGGCGGCCCCGAATAGTCGAAGCGACCGCGAATCGGAATTGACCCACGCGTTGGCGTCGGTGCGCTCGCGCCTGGCCGCCGCAGCGGAAGCGGCGGGCCGCAACGTCGGCGAAATCGAAGTTCTGCCGATTACCAAATACTTTCCAGCAACCGACGTTGTGACTTTGTCCCGATTGGGTTGTCGTGCCGTTGGTGAATCGCGGGACCAGGAGGCGACGGCGAAAGTGGCCGAAGTCACCCGGCTGCTGGCGGCGTCCGCGCGGGCGGGCGTGGGAAATCCAAGCTGGCACATGGTCGGTCACATCCAGCGGAATAAGGCACGGTCGGTGGCGCGCTGGGCGCACACCGCTCACTCCGTCGACAGCGCTCACCTGGTGACCGCGCTGGACAAGGGGGTGGCCGCGGCGCTTTCCGACGGCCGTCGCACCGACCCGATGCGGATCTATGTCCAAGTCAGCCTCGACGGCGACGAGTCTCGCGGTGGCGTCGACATATCCCGGCCGGGAGCCGTCGATCAGGTGTGCGACCAGGTCGAGGAGTCCAAGAACCTGGACCTGGTGGGGCTGATGGGGATTCCGCCGCTGGACTCGGACCCCGAAGAGGCCTTTGACCGGCTCCGATCCGAGCATCGACGGGTTCTCGAATCCCACCGCAACGCCGTCGGGCTGTCCGCCGGCATGTCGAACGACTTCGAAATCGCCGTCAAACACGGTTCGACGTGTGTGCGTGTCGGTACCGCGCTAATGGGCCCGCGGCGGTTACCGTCACCGTAAGTAGTCACTGCAGTAACAGCTTTATCACTAACACCAGTACTCCCAGGGGCTAGAAGGGTCAACGCAATGAGCACACTGCACAAAGTCAAGGCCTATTTCGGTATGGCCCCAATGGACGACTACGAGGACGAGTATTACGACGACCACGCGCCGTCCCGTGGTTTCCCGCGCCCGCGATTTGACGACGGATACGGTCGCTACGAGCAAGACGACTACGACGATCCGCGCCGCGAACCCGCCGACTACCCGCCGCCCGCCGGCTACCGCGGCGGCTACGGGGACGAGCCGCGCTACGGCGCCGTCCACCCCCGCGAGTTCGACCGCGCCGAGCGCGGCGGCGGCCCGCGCTTCGGGTCGTGGTTGCGCAACTCCACCCGCGGCGCGCTGGCGATGGACCCGCGCCGGATGGCGATGATGTTCGAAGAGGGCCACCCGCTGTCGAAGATCACCACGCTGCGGCCCAAGGACTACAGCGAGGCCCGCACCATCGGCGAGCGTTTCCGCGACGGCACCCCGGTGATCATGGACCTGGTGTCGATGGACAACGCCGACGCCAAGCGGCTCGTCGACTTCGCGGCCGGCTTGGCCTTCGCCTTGCGCGGCTCGTTCGACAAGGTCGCCACCAAGGTGTTCCTGCTGTCGCCCGCCGACGTCGACGTGTCTCCGGAGGAGCGCCGCCGGATCGCCGAAACCGGTTTCTACGCTTACCAATAGGCGCTTCCGCCGCCCCGATCCGCAGCGGCGGCTCGGTCACCCGAGTCACCGCAAGGGTGACGTGAGATAGGGGCTCTTACTCGGAGTCGGTAGGCTGGCAGGCGCCGCGCTGGTCCGCGGCGCTTGGCCATCGCTGAGCATCGCTTGTCATCTCATGGGTAAGGTCGGGGCACTTCAGTTGGTGTTGTTCTTTCAGATCCTCGGGTTTGCGCTGTTCATCTTCTGGCTGCTGCTCATCGCTCGGGTCGTCGTCGAGTTCATCCGCTCGTTCAGCCGGGATTGGCATCCCACCGGCATCACCGTCGTGGTGCTCGAGATCATCCTGTCGATCACCGATCCGCCGGTGAAATTGCTGCGCCGGCTCATCCCGCAACTCACCATCGGAGCGGTCCGCTTCGACCTGTCGATCATGGTGCTGTTGCTCGTCGCGTTCATCGGCATGCAACTGGCCTTCGGCGCCGCCGCATAGGCCGCCCGGAGGCCCGCCGGGCGGTCCGTCGGAGCTAACGCATTCCGCCCCGGAGACGGTTCGGACACGTTTTAGCGTCGGTTTGGTTCCCCCGATTTAAAATTTCTAAGGTTTCGGATTTTATTGCCCTCAATGTTTGAAATTGGTCCTTATTTATTGGGCTAATCAGCAACGGTCGCGCCTGGTGTGACAGGATGGACGGCAGTTGCACTACGGCTACCACTGCGTTCTACACTTTCCAGAACGTTCGAGAAGGAACTTGAGGGGACGAAACAATGCCGCTTACACCAGCCGACGTCCACAATGTGGCGTTCAGTAAGCCACCGATCGGCAAGCGGGGCTACAACGAAGACGAGGTGGATGCCTTCCTCGATCTGGTGGAAGCCGAGCTGACGCGGCTCATCGAAGAGAACAGCGATCTGCGCCAACGAATCGAGGAGCTGGACCACGAGCTGGCCTCCGGCGGTGGCTCGGCCACTCCGGCCGCGGCCGCCGCCCCCACCCAGGCCATTCCTGTGCGCGAGCCGGTCCCCGAACCGGAACCGGTCAAGCCGGCGCCGGCCGCAGCCCCGGCCGCCGCGGCCAACAACGAGGAACAGGCCATGAAGGCCGCTCGGGTGCTGACGCTGGCGCAGGACACCGCCGACCGCCTGACCACGACCGCCAAGGCCGAGTCGGAGAAGATGCTGGCCGACGCCCGCGCCAATGCCGACCAGATTCTCAGCGAGGCGCGCAGCACCGCGGAGACCACCGTCACCGAGGCCCGGCAGCGCGCCGACGCGATGCTCGCCGACGCGCAGACCCGTTCGGAGACCCAGTTGCGGCAGGCCCAGGAGAAGGCCGACGCCCTGCAGGCCGACGCCGAACGCAAGCATTCCGAGATCATGGGCACCATCAACCAGCAGCGCACCGTCCTGGAAGGCCGCCTCGAGCAGCTGCGCACGTTCGAACGCGAGTACCGGACCCGGCTCAAGACCTACCTGGAGTCCCAGCTGGAAGAACTCGGCCAGCGCGGATCCGCGGCGCCCGTGGACTCCAGCGCCGACGCGGGCAGCTTCGACCAGTTCAACCGGGGGAACAACTAGCCGTTCGGGCGTGCCGGTCGCTCGCCGAGCTTCGGGGTTGGCACACTAGGTCATGAAACCGCGGTCCCGCTCGTCGCTTGGAGGATGACTGATGCTCATCATTGCGCTGGTATTGGCCCTGATCGGGCTCGTCGCGTTGGTGTTCGCGGTCGTCACCAGCAACGAGCTGGTGGCCTGGGTCTGCATCGCCGCTAGCGTGGTGGGCGTGGTGTTGTTGATCCTCGACGCGCTGCGGGAACGCCAGCGGCGCGACCTGGGCGGCGACGAAGCCCAGGACGCCGACGAGGCGCAGGTCGACGAGGAGGGCTACGTCGACTACCCCGAGGAGGTCCCGGGCGAGGGCGAACCGGCGACGGGGGAGACCGCGCCGACCGAGGAGTCCAGGGTCCCGGCCGAGGGCCACGGCGACGAGCCCGCCAAGTAATTCTTTGCCTCGACGGCTCGGCGCTCAGTCGGTAGCCGTGCCCAGCAGCTCGCGCACCTCGTCGTCGCTGATCTGGTGGAAGTCGTCGTAGACCTGTCCGACCGCTTCGAATCCGGGCGGCATCGTCAGGCACACCACGTCATCGGCCTCCCGCGCGAGGTCGCGGCAGGTCGACTCCGGACCCACCGGCACGGCGATCACGATCGATTTCGGCCCGGCGGCCCGGATGGCGCGCACGGCGGCGAGCATGCTTGCGCCCGTTGCGATTCCGTCGTCGACCAGGACGACGATCCTGTCGCGCAGGTCGGCCATCGGGCGACCGCCCCGGTAGGCGTGTTCGCGCCGCAGCAGCTCGGCGGCCTCGCTGTCGATCACCTCGCGGACCTGCTCGTCGGTGATGTGCAGGCTGGCCACCACATCGTCGTTCATCACCACGCCGCCACCGCTGGCCAAGGCGCCCATCGCCAGCTCCGACCACTGCGGTACCCCGAGCTTGCGGACCAGAAAGACGTCGAGCGGAGCACCGAGGGCCGCGGCGATCTCCAAGGCCACCGGCACGCCGCCACGCGCCAGACCGAATACCAGCACGTCACCGCGGCCGCGATAGGCCGCCAGCTGCAGTCCCAGCGCGCGTCCGGCCTCGCGTCGGTCGACGAACGTCTTCGGCGATGTCCGCCGGACAAAGCCACTCGATCGGTTCATGCGTTCACACTCCCGGCTACTGGGCCTGCTTCCAGGCTACGTGCGGTCGCAATGGGGAGGATGCGCGAGATGAGACCGCGCCACCCAGGCGGCGTGACCAGGTACGGGCGTGATCGCCGCTTCGCGGCTCAGCACACTCCATCGGCTCAGGAATGAATGCGAGCATCCATTTCACTCGGCTCAGTCGCGTGTGCGCGCCGCTGCGCGGCTCAACACACTCCATCCTCGGAAATGAACGCAAGCGTCCATTTCGCTCGCCTCAGTCGCGTGTCCGAGGGGGGACTTGAACCCCCACGCCCATTAGTAGGGCACTAGCACCTCAAGCTAGCGCGTCTGCCATTCCGCCACTCGGACAAGGCCAAACCAGCATGGGTTGGCAGCTAAGGCTATCGGATCGCGGGCCGCGAACCCAATCCAGCTCCTCGAGACGTGTCGACGATCGGCATCGAGCCGTCCGGCCTCGGCAATGGTAGGAAAGGTGGTTGTGACCATTCAGAGCGGGGCGACCGAGGGGCCAACCAACCCGAGCGACGACGTGGTCGAGGTTGTCAGCAAGTTGATCCGGTTCGACACCACCAACACCGGCGAACCGGAGACGACCAAGGGAGAGGCCGACTGCGCGCAGTGGGTGGCCGAGCAGCTCGCCGAGGTCGGCTACGCGCCGCACTACGTCGAATCCGGCGCCCCGGGCCGCGGCAACGTGTTCGCCCGGCTGCCGGGGGCGGACTCCTCGCGTGGCGCCCTGCTGATTCACGGGCATCTGGACGTGGTGCCGGCCGAGCCGACCGAATGGAGCGTGCACCCGTTCTCCGGCGCGGTCAAAGACGGCTTCGTCTGGGGTCGCGGCGCGGTCGACATGAAGGACATGGTCGGCATGATGATCGTGGTGGCCCGCCACTTGAAGCGGGCGGGCATCGTGCCGCCGCGCGACCTGGTCTTCGCGTTCATCGCCGACGAAGAACACGGCGGGACCTTCGGCGCGCAGTGGCTGGTCGACAATCGCCCCGAGCTCTTCACCGGCATCACCGAGGCGATCGGTGAGGTGGGCGGCTTCTCGCTGACGGTGCCGCGCAAGGACGGGGGCGAACGTCGGCTCTATCTGATCGAGACGGCCGAAAAGGGGCTGTCCTGGATGAAGCTGACCGCCCGGGGGCCGGCCGGACACGGGTCGATGGTGCACGACCAGAACGCCGTCACCGCCGTCGCCGAGGCCGTTGCCCGCCTGGGCCGCCACCAGTTTCCGCTCGTGCTGAACGACGCCGTCGCGCAGTTTCTCGCCGCGGTCAGCGAGGAGACCGGCCTCACCTTCGACACCGAATCGGGGGACCTGCGCGGGGCGATCGACAAGCTGGGCCCGATGGCCCGCATGCTCAAGGCCGTGCTGCACGACACCGTGAACCCCACCATGCTCAAGGCGGGGTACAAGGCCAACGTCGTACCGGCCGTCGCGGAGGCGGTGGTGGACTGCCGGATATTGCCGGGCCGCAGGGAGGCGTTCTTGGCCGAGGTCGACGAGCTGCTGGGACCGGACGTGACGCGCGAGTGGATCCAGGATCTGTCGTCCTATGAGACCAGCTTTGACGGCGACCTCGTCGATGCCATGAACGCCGCCGTGCTGGCGTTCGACCCGGGCGCCCGTACCGTGCCGTATATGCTTTCCGGCGGCACCGATGCAAAGTCGTTTGCGCGCTTGGGTATTCGTTGTTTCGGCTTCAGCCCGCTGCGGTTGCCGCCGGACTTGGATTTCACGGCGTTGTTCCACGGCGTGGATGAGCGGGTACCCATCGATGCGCTGCGGTTCGGCACCGACGTGCTGGCCCACTTCCTGACCCACTGCTAGATCAGACGCAAGCCGATCACACGAGAGGACCGCCATGAGCACTGCTCCTGACCCGTACGCATCGTTGCCCAAGCTGCCGACCTTCAGGCTGACCTCCCAGTCGGTCACCGACGGCCAACCGCTGGCCAAGCCGCAAGTCAGCGGAATCATGGGCGCGGGCGGCGAAGACGTCAGCCCCCAGCTGAGCTGGTCGGGCTTCCCGGACGAGACCCGCAGCTTCGCTGTCACGGTCTACGACCCCGACGCCCCGACGGCCTCCGGGTTCTGGCACTGGGCGGTGGCCAACCTGCCGGCCGACGTCACCGAGCTGCCCGCGGGCGCCGGCGACGGCAGCAACCTGCCCGGCGATGCGCTGACGCTGGTGAACGACGCCGGGCAGCGCCGCTACATCGGGGCCGCGCCGCCGGCGGGCCATGGCCCGCACCGGTACTACATCGCCGTGCACGCCGTGGACACCGAGAAGCTGGATCTGCCCGAGGACGCCAGCCCAGCCTTCCTCGGGTTCAATCTGTTCCAGCACGCCATCGCGCGAGCGGTCATCCACGCAACCTACGAACAGAAGTAGGGGCGGGCCTTAACGGCCAACGGCGTTCCGCGCGGGAAGGTTCCCGGCGCTGGTAGGGCTCCGGCGCGAGGCACGCTCCGGCCGCCCGGCATCTCAAATCACGTTCGCCACATCGTCCCGGTGGTTTCTCGGCGGCGCGTTTTGTCGGTGGGCTGTCGTAGCATTCGAACATGTGTTCGAGTGCATGGGAAAAGATTCAGGCCGACGTTGACGCGTTGAGCGCGGCCGTCTCGCGCTTCCAGGCGCTTTCCTGGGAGGCTCTGACGCCTGCCGAGCTGGTTGACGTGCTGGAGAGATACGCGTGTTTTATCGGCCGGCTGGATGCCCTCATATATGAGCTGCGAAGCCCCTTCGCACGGCTGGGTGGGACGCGCCCATGACTTTGACCAACCGCGAGCAGCTTCAGGACGACGTTGAGGCATTGTGCGCTGCGGCCGCTCGCTTTCAGGAGCATTCCTACGAGGCTTTGACCAACCCGGAACGCCTCGGAATCTTGGAGACACTCGAACGCGTAACACGCAAGCTTCGAACGCCAAGTCATCAGCTCATCAATCAGCTTGGTGAGCAAGGGGATTCAACGGAGTTTGGCGGCAAGCTGTCCTGGGTGTTGGCCGATCGGCTGCACATCACCCGCGCCGAGGCCGGCCACCGGATCGCTGAGGCCGCCGATCTGGGCCCGCGCCGGGCGCTGACGGGTGAGCCGTTGGCTCCGTTGTTGCCGGCCACTGCGGCGGCGCAGCGCGACGGGGCGATCGGGCAAGACCACGTGGCGGTGATCCGTCGGCTTTTCCACCAGCTGGCCGAGTCCGTCGACATCGAAACGCGTGAGCACGCCGAGCGGCAGCTGGCAGCCCAGGCGCGCGAATTCCGGCCCGATCAGCTCGCCAAGCTCGCCCGCCGCCTGATGGACTGCCTCAATCCCGACGGCAACTACACCGACGAGGATCGAGCACGAATGCGCGGGCTCGTACTCGGCAATCAGCAACCCGACGGCATGTCGCGCCTGAGTGGATGGCTGACGCCGGAAGCCAGAGCCAGCTGGGAGGCGGTGCTGGCCAAGCTGGCCGCGCCGGGCATGTGCAATCCCGACGACGACACGCCGATAGTGGACGGCGCCCCGCCAGAAGAGGCGGTGCGGCATGACCCCCGCACCCCCGGTCAGCGCAATCACGACGGGCTCAACGCGGCGTTGCGAGCTGCGCTGGCCAGCGGAGAGTTGGGTCAGCACAACGGATTACCGGCCAGCATCGTCGTGACCACCACGCTCAGGGAACTCGAAGCCGCCGCCGGAACGGGCTTGACGGGCGGCGGCACCCTGCTGCCGATGTCGGATGTGATCCGCCTGGCCCGCCACGCCCACCATTACCTGGCGATCTTCGACAAGGGCAAGGCGCGGGCGCTGTATCACACCAAGCGACTGGCATCACCCGGCCAGCGAATCGTGCTGTACGCCAAGGATCGAGGGTGTTCCCATCCCGGCTGCGACGTGCCCGGTTATTACTGCGAAGTGCACCACGTCGAAGATTGGGCCAAGACATACCGCACCGACATCGACCAACTCACCTTGGCCTGCGGACCGCACCACCGGCTTCTCGAGAAGGGCTGGACCACCCGAAAACGGGCGAACGGCGACACCGAATGGATACCCCCGCCGCATCTCGATCGGCGGCAACCGCGGACCAACACGTTCCATCACCCGGAGGAATTGCTGAGCGAGGGAGAAGACGGCGAGAACGACAACTCAGTGGGGGCGGCTTAAGGCGGCGACTTACATGCGTCCGTACGCGACGGCCATGATTAGACCCAAACCCGCCAGCAACAGAAACATGATTGCGACCGGGTCGATCACTTCGAAGATCATGTGATCATCCCTGGATGGGCGAGATGACAGGAATTGGTGTAACCGGCCGTAGTTCAACACATCCGGGCATCATGCGATCGCGACGCCTGGCGGGATACGTTGCGTGCTAATCATATTTGTCGTTCTCGTTATGCCGTAGTGCGAGTCCGGGCCGGTGCCCTTTGTGATGCGAACGTCGTTGATGCGGTTGGTTTTCCGCGGCTACCTTCCGCCAGATACATGTCATAGGGCACGGCCTTGAGTAGCGTCACCAGTCGCCCCGTCTCATCGGGAATTGAGTAGATGCGCTGGTCGCCGGGACGCGCGCCGGCTATCGCGCGGCCCAAGGGCGACGCCATCGAGTAGACCTTGATATTGGCGCCCTCGCTGCCGCGTCTGCCGAGCAGAAAAGTCTCGGTCTCGCCGGTGACGTCGTAACGGATCGTCAGAACCATGCCGGGTTCGGCCATGGAGTCACCGGCGGGATTCTCGTCAACGACCGCCTTGGACAACAGCTTTTGAATCTCGCGGATGCGTCGTTGTCGCGCTGCGCGATTCGCGTCGAAGTCCATTATGTCGTCGGGAGTTTCAACGATGAGCCCCGAGCGCAACGCGTTGAGTCTGTTCCGCAGACGGGTGTATTGCTGTCGTGTCATCCAGATGGGTTCGGAGCTGGTCATTTCAGCGGTGTCCCTTCGTTTGTAGGGGAGCGTCGTCAGGGGCGGGCCGAAGTGGGCAGCCGCCACTGACGACTCGGAGGCCCGTGGTGGGGCGAGATTTTGATGCGGTTCAAAGTTTTTCGTGTAGCGCTCTAATTCCATGGTGCCTGCATCGGTACGAGGGTGCTTGCCGGACACCGACAACCGCGGTGCGCGGCATTGTCAGGCCCCGACAACGCTGTGGCTGGTAGCGTCCCAACACACCACAGGGGAGCGCGCTGCTAAATACCAAAACTCAACCCCCGCGGGGCTGGGTCGGAGATAGAGTGGGGCGCGCTGCTTATCGTCGTTCGACCAGGCGGTCGAAGCTCTGCTGCCATCGGGCGTAGCGGAGTCGGTCAAGGGTGATGCGCGCGCGGGCGAACAGGGCGACTGCCAAGAGGCTCACCCCCCACCAGGTCGCTACTGCAAAGACCAGCGCGTCGTTGCGGGCGGCGTTTAGCGGTCTTGCCACCGGAAGGCCCCGGTCGTCGACCCAGATCTCGATCTCGTCCCCGGTTTTGGCTTTCAGCGGCGCGGTAACGTCGCCGGTGCGTTCGGTCCCGGCGGCGAACCATCGAGCGGGAACCGTCACTGTCGGGCTGTCAAGGTTGCGACGCTGACTCTCACCGGTGACAGTCGCGGTCACCGGGCGGCGAGTTTGGACCTGCTCGGCATAGAGACGGCTTCGAGAATCATGGACCACCGTGCCCACGGCGGCACCGATGGGTACGGCGATCAACGACATCGCAACGGCTAGTACCAGAATCAGTGCCTCCACTCGGTCTGTCTTGCGTATCAGCGGGTTACGACCAAACAGTCGCGCCAACAGCCTTCGGGGCACAGGCAGGGTGAATGTTTCCATCGCGGCGTCATCGTCTGGTCGGCGGTTGGCCATCCGTTGATGATCGGGCTCTGGGGTGGACATCGCATTTCCTATCGGAGGGTTCGACCCAGGCTTGAGGTCGCGCAATGCGGGCGGAAACCAATCGTGAGTCAAGCCTGGCCACTGACTGGGCAACCTTCATGATGGTGCGGATGTTCGCCGCAAGCTTTGCCGCAGCCGGACAATGTCGCCGACCCGCTTTGTCGGGTTTCGACAGCGCGTGGTCAATCGGTGTCGAGAGCCGCGAGTTCGATCATCATCGCCAGCCGCTTTCTGGCATCGTCTAACGGCAAAGTGGTGATCTCGGCCATCTTGCGCAGCCGGTAACGCACGGTGTTTTCGTGCACTCCGAGCTGTTCTCCGGCCTCGGCCGGGTCGCCCTGGGCCTCCAGCCATGCTCGCAGCGTGGCGACGTAGTCGGTCCCGTGGGCACGGTCATGACGGCCCAGCTCGGCCACCGGCCCACGGGATGGGGAACGGCCTGAGCGCGCTGCGGCGCGCAACCGCTGCAGCAGGATGTCAGCCCATGACTCGTCATAGACCGGAGGCGCGGCCCCGGGTGATATCTCATGCAGCGCAAGACATTCCTCGGCTTCCTGGCGTGCAGCGGCAAGGTCTGTCACCTCAGCCGCGCCACTTACACCGGCCAACACGGTCACCTGTTCGGGCAGGGCCGCCCGCAGACCGGTTACCCAGCGCCGCGCCGTCGCCGCTTGCTCGGCGGGCAGTAGCGTGTACACGATTTTGCCCGCCAAAGCGCTGCGCCCCGGCCGTGACCAGCCGAATCCGGTGGTAGCACGCTCGAACGACAACAACAAAGCGGCATCGCGTTCATCGCCGATGAACGCCTGCAGCGCAATGACTCTCAGGCCATCGTGCGGCAGACCCAGCCTGCTCGCCACCATGGCTGCATCAGCAGTGCCCTCCAGCAGTCGAAGCACGAGTTCGGATTCGACTTGACGTTCCAAATCCGCGCTCGCGCGGGACCGGAGAAGATGCAGGGCTACGGTGTGCGCACCCGCGGCCAAGGCGGTGCGCGCCGCTTCGTCGAGAGGCGCCGAACACGCCACCCATACCGACCCGATCAGCTCTCCCGCGGAGCGCACCGCCACCACTTCACGCCCGATCAAACCGTGTTCGGGATCCTCGGGGACGAACAGCGGTTCGTCGGAGGCCCCCAGGTGTGCGAATACGCCCCGCGCATCGAACGATTCGCGCAGCTGCTCGGGCGTCTGTCGTTCCAGGATGGTCTGCACCCGCGCCGGGTCAGCGTGCTGCTGTTGTTTCGAATACGCCAACACCCGCAACAGCGCGTCGTGAATGACGACTGAACTGCCGACAGCATCCGCCAGGCTATCGGCCAGCGCGAACAAATCCGTTGGGCCACGACCGGATTCGGTCTCGCGGCCCTCCAACACGAGACCGTAGACGACCGCACTCACCTCGCTCCAGGTGACCGCCTCGTCAACCACCAGGACGGCGCCGACCTCGGCCTCGCTGTCGAACGCCTCTCTGTCGAGCGCGATCGGCTCACCGTCGCGTACCAACACCACGACGGCGCGCGCCGAAGCCGCCCACCGCACCGCTTCGCGAACGGAGCCGGCGCCGATGGCCAGCAATACATCGCCTACCACCACACGATCCGGCGCGGCTTCGTGGATCACCACGCTGCGCAGTTCGGTCGACCTGGGCACCGACGACCACCGCAAGCGGACCCTATAACCACCCAGCACGTTCACCAAGCGGTCCAACGTGATCACCAGCCGCTCCTTATGCCGAACTGGTAGTCAGCCTAGCCAGGCGTCAAGCGGGTCCGATGAAAATGCAATTGCTGGGCCGATGAGCTTCTGCTCGACCGCGCGGCCCGACTCAATCCGGCGGGTGGGCCGCCGAGCCGACGGCATCGCTGAGCGACGCGAAGCCGCCGTCGCGTAGCCGCTGCGCGATGCCATCGTGAATCTGCTTGGCCCACAAGCCTCCTCCGTAGATGAAGCCGGTGTAACCCTGCAGCAGCGATGCGCCCGCGGTGATCCGCTCCCAGGCGTCGTCCGCTGTCTCGATGCCCCCCACACTGATCAGCACCAGGCGGTCACCGACCCGGCCGTAAAGCCGGCGCAGCACCTCGACCGCGCGGCGTGCCACCGGCGGCCCGGAGATGCCACCCGGACCCAGCTCGTCGACCCCGGGCGTCCGCAGACCCTGCCGTGACACCGTGGTGTTGGTGGCAACGATGCCGGCCAGGCCCAGTTCCATTGCCAGGTCGGCGATTTCGTCCACGTCGGCATCGGAAAGGTCCGGCGCGATCTTCACCAGCACCGGTTTGGACGTCTCGGCGAGCACCGCCGAAAGGATGGGCCGCAGCGTGTCGACGGCCTGTAGATCACGCAGCCCGGGGGTGTTCGGCGAGCTGACGTTGACCACCAGGTAGGACGCCAGGGGGCCGACCAGCCGGGCGCTCGCCCGGTAATCGTCGACGGCCGCGGCGGCCGGCGTCAGCTTCGTCTTGCCGATGTTGACCCCGATCGGCACCTCGGGCCGCTGCCGCGCGAGGCGCATCGCCAGCGCGCCGGCACCGAGGTTGTTGAAGCCCATCCGATTGAGCAGGGCCCGGTCGGCCGGCAGCCGAAACATCCGGGGGGCCGGGTTGCCCGGCTGTGGGCGGGCCGTGACCGTCCCGACCTCCGCGTGCCCGAATCCGAGCGCCCCCCACGTGAGCAGCCCCAGGCCGTCCTTGTCGAAGCCGGCGGCCAGTCCCAGTGGCCCGGCGAAGCGCACCCCGAACACCGTGCTCGCCAGTGCCGGATCCGTCGGGGCCAGCAGCCGGTGCAGCAACCGCCGTGTCCAGCCGACCGAGGTGACACCACGCAGCAAGGCGAACACCAGCGTGTGAATCCGCTCGGGCGGGATCACGAAAAGCAGCCGTCGCGCCACGCCGTACATCCGGTGTCCGCCCTCGCGTGGCCGGGCGGCTGTCACAGTTCCGGCTGGTCGGGCCGTCGCCCCTCGGAAGCCGCGCCCTCGATGCGAGACTTCTTGCGGCGCAACAACACTCGTCTGCTACCGTCGGTGTAAAGCCGCACCCTGGTCAACTCCCAGCCGCGGTATTCGGCCTCGATGGACAATCGGGTGGACGCACTGACCCGGGTCACGTCCGGCGGCAGACGCAGCGGCGCCCATTCGTATTCGTCGGACATCTCGGTGTCCCATCCCGCGGGCAGGCGGCTGCGCCGCGCCGCGGTCAACGCGTACCCGCCGCGTGCTCGATGACCTGAACTCCCGCACCGGAACCCGACACCACGTACAGGGTGCCTGACGCTTCGTCGATGGCCAGCGAGTTCGGTTGCTGCACGGTCGGGTAACGCACCTTTTCGACGGGAATTCCGGTGGACAGATCGTAACCAATGACGATATTGGAAACGGTCTGCGAAACCCAGGCTAACGCGCGGGAGCCGGCCAGGCCGTACGGCGCCTGCGCAACCGGGTAGGCCTGCCGCAGAATCAACGGGTCCACGCCGTACACCAGCAGCTGGCCACCGCGGGTGTCGGCGACCAGCACCCGGCCCGCCGGATCGGCGGCCATGGTGGTGGCGCCCCGGCCCGCGCGCAGCGCCTGCTCGGCATGACCGTCGGCGCCCATCGTGGTCACCGACGTCTGGCCGCGGTCCAGCACCACCGTCGTATTGCCTTGTGTGGCAAGGGCATCGACGCGCGCAAAGATCTTGTTGCGGTTGGCGACGGTCGCGCTGGTGGCCGCGCCCGGCGTCGGGGAGGCAAGGGTGTAGACGGCGCCGTCGGCGCTGCCCAGCACCAGCTTGCCGTCGGCGCGCTGGGCCACCGCGGTGAAATCGGTCTGGGAAGCGTCGGCGACGGTCACCTGAGTCGCCCGGCCGGTGGACAGCTCGACCGTGAAGTAGCCGCCGCGGGCGGCGAGGTAGGCGGTTCCGTGGCCGTCGTCGGCCAAGGCGGTGGCCGGTCCCGGCAACTCGACGACACGGGGCGTGACCTGCGCGTCACCGAAGACGGTGACGCTGGCGGGGGAGGCCGCGTCGGCCCCCGGGGTCAGGACCACCAGCTGATGCGTGCCGTCGTCGAAGACCGCCGCCGCGGCGTGACCGGGCAGCGGCCGCACGGCGCCGGTGGGCTGCTGTGACGCGGGCGGCGACACGGCGGCGCGTGCCGGTTCGATGGTGTGCGGAGCGCCACCGAGCGAAGTGGACGAACATCCGGCTATCGCTAGCAGCAAAACCGCGAGACTCGTCAAACCGCCCCGAACTGCCCGTTTCCGGCGCGACGGTAGTGGCAGCAATTCATTTCCCTTGTGGTCTGGCGGCGAGAAGCACGCGGAACACAGATTCTATGAAACGCTTTCGCCTCCACCGGGCCATGCCGCCTGCATTCGACCCTACCGGCGAGGTATGGTCAGCTCATGGCCGTCACCGCTGACCGTCATTTGACGCAGAAAGAGTTTGCTGTCGAGGACATGTCGACAGGCATTGCCGCAAGCGGATACGGACAAGTCGGTGATGGACGGAGCTTTTCGTTCCACATCGAGAACCGATCCCTGGTCGTCGAGGTTTACCGGCCGCGGCTGGCGGGGCCCGTGCCGCAGGCCGATGAGGTGGTCGCCACGGCGGTCCGCGACGTGGTCGACATCGACCTGACCGACGAGCGCAGCCTGAGCGCTGCGGTGCGCGACTCCATCGCGCATGCGGTGCCCGTTTCGCGCTAGCGGTGACCCGGCCAGCGGGTACCGTCGTGGTCGATATGACCGTCATCCTCTTACGGCACGGCCGCTCGAGTTCGAACACGGCGGGCGTTCTCGCCGGTCGCTCCGAGGGCGTCGACCTCGATGACAAGGGCCGTGAACAGGCCGAGGGGCTCATCGATCGGATCGGCGAGCTGCCGATCCGGGCGCTGGTCAGCTCGCCGCTGCTGCGCTGCCGGCGCACCCTCGAGCCGTTGGCCGACGCGCTGTGCCTGACGCCGCTCGTCGACGACCGGCTTGCCGAGGTGGACTACGGCGAATGGACGGGCCGCAAGATCGGCGACCTGGTCAGCGAGCCGCTGTGGAAGGTCGTGCAGGCTCACCCCAGCGCGGCGGTGTTCCCCGGCGGCGAGGGCCTGGCGCAGGTGCAGGCCCGGGCGGTGGCCGCCGTGCGTGAGCACGACCGCCGCCTGGCCGCCGAAGCCGGTGCAGACAGCGGCGGCGACGTGCTGTGGGTCGCTTGCACTCACGGTGATGTCATCAAGGCCGTCATCGCCGACGCGTACGGCATCCACCTGGACGGCTTCCAACGCGTCACCGCCGACCCGGCGTCGGTGAGTGTGATCCGGTACACCGAGCTGCGTCCGTTTGTGTTGCATGTCAACCACACCGGTGCGCGGCTGGCGGCATCCTTGCGCGCCGGCCCTCCGGCGAAGGAAGAGGCTAAGGAAGGCTCGAAGCACGACACGACGCCCGACACCGACCCCAAATCCAACGGAGAAGCACAGCGGCCGGGTGCGGGAGTGCCGTCCAGCGACGCGGTGGTCGGCGGTTCCGCGGATTAATTCGGCGGGTGGGTCCATCGGATCGCACGGCGACGGCAACTGCCGGTATTTTGGGAAGTGCCATGGCCCGCGCAATTCATGTTTTCCGCACACCCGACCGCTTCGTGGCCGGGACCGTTGGCCAGCCCGGAAATCGCACGTTTTACATCCAGGCTGTGCACGACGCCCGAGTGGTGTCGGTGATATTGGAGAAACAGCAGGTGGCGGTGCTCTCCGAGCGCATCGGTGCGCTGCTGCTGGAGGTGAACCGCCGGTTCGGCACGCCGGTTCCCCCCGAGCCCGCCGAGATCGAGGACCTCGATCCGTTGGTCACCCCCGTCGACGCCGAGTTCCGGGTCGGAACCATGGGCCTGGGCTGGGATTCGGAGGCCCAGACGGTGGTGGTCGAGCTGCTGGCGGTCACCGACGCCGAGTTCGACGCGTCGGTGGTGCTCGACGACACCGAGGAGGGTCCCGACGCGGTCCGGGTGTTCTTGACGCCGGAGTCGGCGCGCCAGTTCGCCACCCGCTCCAATCGCGTCATCTCCGCGGGACGGCCGCCGTGTCCGCTGTGCGACGAACCACTGGACCCGGAGGGCCATATCTGCGCGCGCGCCAACGGATATCGGCGCAGTGCGCTGCTCGGGCCTGACGATGACCCCGAGGTCTGACGACCGTGAGGTGTTGCGCGACGGCGAGCTGACGGTCATCGGACGGATCCGCTCGGCCAGCAACGGCACCTTTCTCTGCGAATCGACGCTTGGCGAGTCCAGCGTGCACTGCGTCTACAAACCCGTCGCGGGGGAGGCGCCGCTGTGGGATTTTCCCGACGGGACGCTGGCCGGCCGCGAACGGGCGGCGTATCTGGTGTCGGCGAAGCTCGGCTGGAATATCGTGCCCTACACCATCATTCGGCACGGACCGGCGGGCCCGGGCATGCTGCAGCAATGGGTGCAGCAACCCGGCGACGCGGTGGACACCGAGCCGCGGCCGGGGCCGGACCTGGTCGACCTGTTTCCCGCCGGCAGCAAGCAGCCCGGTTACCTGCCGGTGCTGCGCGCCCTCGATTATGCGGGCGACGAGGTCGTCCTGATGCACGCCGACGACATTCGCCTGTGGCGGATGGCGGTGTTCGATGTGCTGGTCAACAACGCCGACCGCAAGGGCGGCCATGTGCTGCGCGACCTCGACGGCCACATCTTCGGGGTCGACCACGGCGTGTGCCTGCACGTCGAGGACAAGCTGCGCACGGTGCTGTGGGGATGGGCCGGCAAGCCGATCGACGATCACACCTTGGAAGCCGTGGCCGGCCTGGCGGACGCG
Organism: Mycobacterium sp. 1245499.0; assembly: GCF_001673615.1. Taxonomy (NCBI): domain Bacteria; kingdom Bacillati; phylum Actinomycetota; class Actinomycetes; order Mycobacteriales; family Mycobacteriaceae; genus Mycobacterium; species Mycobacterium sp. 1245499.0. The sequence continues at coordinate 38,399 of NZ_LZMG01000156.1, read as the reverse complement.
CTCGAGGATCAGTTCGGTGACGAACTGGCCGAGCACATCACCCGGGCCGAAGTCGCAGCGCTGCGCAGACGCGCCCACGCGCTGCTGGACCGTCCGGTGATGCCCGGGCCGAACCGGCATCGCCCCATTCCCTGGCCGGCTTTCTAGCGGTGATCGCAAGCGCGGCGCAGCCATCGGTGAAGGCCGCGGTACGCCGTCGGTGATACTGAAGCGGTGAGCCCCGCCGACGAGATAACCGCCGACGAGATAACCGATGCCGCGCTGGCCGCCGATCTCGCCGCCGAAGCCGGGGAGTTGCTGCTGAAGGTCCGCGACGAAGTCGGCTTCGGGTATCCCTGGGCGCTGGGTGATGCCGGTGACAGCCTGGCGAACGCCTTGATCCTGCGGCGGCTGCACGCGGAGCGGCCCGACGACGGGGTGCTGAGCGAGGAGGCCTACGACGACCTGTCCCGCCTCAACCATGACCGCGTGTGGATCATCGACCCACTGGACGGCACCCGGGAGTTCTCCACGCCGGGCCGCGACGACTGGGCGGTACACATCGCGCTGTGGCAGCGCCCCAGTAACGGCCAGCGCGAAATCACCGACGCGGCGGTGTCGTTGCCGGCCCGCGGCAACATCGTCTACCGCAGCGACACCGTGACCGCCGACGCCGCGCGCGTCGGCGTCAGCGACACCATCCGCATCGCCGTCAGCGCCACCCGGCCCCCCGCGGTCCTGCACCGGATGCGCCAGACGTTGCCCATTCAGCCCGTCGCGATCGGTTCGGCCGGTGCCAAGGCGATGGCCATCATCGACGGGCACGTCGACGCCTACGTGCACGCGGGCGGCCAGTGGGAGTGGGATTCGGCGGCCCCGGCCGGGGTGCTGATGGCCGCCGGCATGCACGCGTCGCGGCTCGACGGATCGCCGATGCGCTACAACCAGCTCGACCCGTACCTGCCCGACTTCGTGATGTGTCGCGCCGAGCTGGCGCCCATCCTGTTGAGCGCCATCCGCGGCACGTAGGCCGTTAGGCCGTCAGCGGCCGAGCCCGCGCCGCAAGTCTTTCGCCGAGAGCATCCGCACCATGTTTTCGATGAAGCTGCCCTTCCTGGTGCCGCAGGGATGCCAGAGCGGCTCCTTTCATCGCGTGTTTTTCGTCGCGCGCCGCCTTCCCGGCCCGCCGCGCGGGCCGCATCGTCGGCGCGCTTAGGCTGATTGCCATGCAGTCGTGGTCTTCCCCAGAGGTCCCCGTGTTGGCGGGGCGCGGCCCGGAGCTTCGGCTGTATGACACGTCCGACCGGCAAGTGCGTCCCGTGGCGGCCGGCTCGACCGCCACGATGTATGTCTGCGGCATCACCCCGTACGACGCGACACATCTGGGCCACGCGGCAACCTATCTGGCGTTCGACCTGATCCATCGGCAGTGGCTCGATCTCGGGCACGACGTCCACTACGTGCAGAACGTCACCGACGTCGACGATCCGCTGCTGGAGCGCGCCGAGCGCGACGGCATCGACTGGCGCGAGCTGGCCGCGCGTGAGGTGTCGCTGTTCCGCGAAGACATGGCGGCGCTGCGCATCCTGGCCCCCCGCGAATACGTCGGGGCGACCGAGGCCATCGCCGAGGTCGTCGAACTCGTCGAGAAGATGCTGGCGTCCGCAGCGGCCTACGTCGTGGACGGCGAATACCCGGACATCTACTACCGCGCCGACGCCACGATGCAGTTCGGCTACGAATCCGGCTATGACCGCGACACCATGCTGCGGCTGTTCGCCGAGCGCGGCGGCGACCCGCAACGGCCCGGCAAAACAGACCAGCTCGACGCGCTGCTGTGGCGGGCCGAGCGGCCGGGGGAGCCCAGCTGGCACTCGCCGTTCGGTCCGGGCCGTCCCGGCTGGCACGTCGAGTGCGCGGCGATCGCGCTCAGCCGCATCGGCAGCGGCCTGGACATTCAGGGCGGGGGCAGCGACCTGATCTTCCCGCATCACGAATTCACCGCCGCGCACGCCGAATGTGTGCGTGGCGAGCGGAGATTCGCCCGCCACTACGTACACGCCGGGATGATCGGCTGGGACGGGCACAAGATGTCCAAGAGCCGGGGCAACCTGGTCTTGGTGTCTGCGCTGCGCGCGCAGGGTGTCGAGCCTGCGGCCATCCGCTTGGGGCTGCTCGCCGGGCACTACCGCGGGGACCGGTATTGGAGCGACCAGGTGCTCGACGACGCCGTCGCCCGGCTGCACCGCTGGCGTAGCGCTACGGGGCTGGCCGTCGGGCCGGACGCCAGCGACGTGATCGCGCGGGTGCGCCAATATCTAGCCGACGACCTCAACACGCCCAAAGCCCTTGCCGCCCTTGATGGTTGGGTCAGCGACGCGCTGGAATACGGTGGCCACGACGCCGAGGCGCCCAGGCGGGTGGCGACGGCGATCGATGCGCTATTGGGCGTGGCGGTCTAGCGAGAGCATGCGCTCGGTCACGCCGGCAGGCCGCTTCCCGTCTTGGGTCCCTCGGGAATGACCTGTTCGGTCGCCGCCAAGGCCGCCGGCCACCATTTCGCCAGTGCCGACAGATCGGCCGCTTCCTCGTAGAGGCTCGTCGACCGGGAATTGACCACCACGGCTTGGTCGGGTGTCTCGGGTCGGTCTCCCGCGGCCTTGGCCTTGGCGGCGTGCGCCAGCTCGAAAGCGTTTGTCGCCGAATCGCGTTCGTCGGCCGGCACGGAGTATGTCTGGAAGAATCGGGCCAGCTCGTCTGGAGCGGTGGCACGGACATAGTGGCGCAGCTGCAGGATCGCATCGCGGATTTCGATGACCGTCTGGTGCAGCTGCAGCGTCGACTTTCGAAACCGCCGGTCGTCGTGTTCGAGGTCGTCGTGTTCGAGGTTGAAACTGCTTTCCGGGACCACGGCTGTCATGCTGAGCCGCAGCGGCTGCAGACCTCTCCAGGTGCGGCTGACGCGGTCGAGTCCGAGGTAGGAATGCAGGCGCACGGCGAGCGGAACCGCGCCGAAGAGATAGACGATGACGGCCATCCACAAAAATTCGAATCCGTGCACCCGCACCCGGAATGCCACGGTATTGCTCCAGCCGAGCTGGTCGCTCACCGCCAGCACCAGCGCCTCCAGGCAGGCCGCGACCGTCAGGACAACCGCGAGCACCCCGGCGGCCGCGAGCAGCAATTCGCGGGTGTCGGTGGCCCTTAGCAACTCCGAGCCGAACATCCACAGCAACCGCGCCACCAAGATGACGATGATGGTCAGGTACAGGCTCAACGCCAACACCGCATCCCAGCCGCCGGACACCTCGAACGGCTGGCCTGCCACGCGAGCACGCGTGCCCGTGGCCAGGAAGGCCGCGGACAGCGCGATCGCGGCCAGGCGGTAATAGCGGTGACTGCGACGCGTTGCCTCCGGTGAGATCCGGTTCCACAGCATGGTGAAACCGATGAATTCACCGCACGCCAAAATCATTGCAACGCAGGACAATTGTTGGGCGGTTGTCACGTTCATGAGGGCGCTCTTCGACAACACCGCTTGCACGCGGCGCTCGCGCAACAGCTGCGCCAGCAGCAGCCAGGCCATCACGTTGTTGAAGTAGGTCTGGTACAGGTTGGCCCTGCACCACCGGAACCGGGCGGCGAGAAGCATCGCCATGATCGCGATCACGGGCCACGCGACGATACCCGGGATGGTGGACGTCATTGGCGACGAAAGAAGGCGCTGCGCATCATCGAGCGACGTTCGGCGGCCTCCGCGGCGGCGATCAGCAACAGGGAAGCGAACATCTCGGCGTCGCGCTCCTGATCACTGGCGTAGTCGCCGCGTCCCAATATCGCGCGCACCGTGGCGGGATCGATGTCGGGCAAGGCTTGCCGGCACACCTTGTATTCCGGTGCCTCTTCGAAGCTGTGACCGCCACTTCGGCCGTGGCCCAGCAAGATGTGTCCGATCTCGTGGCCCACGATCTGGTCGATGTGGTAGTCGGTGGTGCCGGCCTCGTGCAGGATCAGGTCTTCGTCGTCGCAGGCCAGCCAGATTCCGCAGGGGCTGTCCGCCAGCGCCGCGGTGTCCGTCGGGACCAGCCTGATCGGCCGACCGCGCAGCTGGCCCAGGTTCTCGATGAAGACGTTCCGGTCCCAGGGCACCGGGATCGGCAGCTCGCGCGTCAGCGCGAGTATCTCAGCGTTCGAGGCCGCCATCGGGTTGGTCATCTCTCTGGGAGGAAATCGGGGGCAGCCGTTCAAGCTCGCGGAGGTGGTCGACGATCGCCGCCAGGCTGTTGAGGGCCTGGGGGGTGAGCCCCGAGGCGCGAGCCGCCAGGTCGCGCACGCCGTTATCGCGCAGTGCCTGCAGAAGATTCAGTTGCGCGTCGATCGCCGGGTCGGTGCCGCGATCGATCAGGTATGACGGCGGCACGCCGAAAAAGTCGGCGATCGCCCTCAGGTGCGCGACAGTGGGGTTCGTCTTTATGCCGCTTCTGAGTTGCCAGAGGTAAGCCGGGCTGATCGGGACGCCGGTTTTATCGGTGATCGCCGCGGCGGCCGCGGCGTTGGACAGCGGAGGCGTGCCCGCCTTGCGCATGAGTTCGAACAGCTTGTTCAGGCGGGCTGCCAACACGCCGTCGTCGGACCCTTTGGCTGGGGCGCCATCGGCTGCCAATGCACTCTCGTTTCATCAGATCTCTCGCGGTGTGTACTCATGTTACAGGTAGGCCCTTCTCGACGGCCGCGAAACACTACTCGCGAAGACGCTCCGGTGCGCGGCTGTGACCTCGGTGTCTGTGGATGGTGAAGCGCTTCACCTCGTTATGCACAGGGGGCGGCGCGCGGGTTTACATTTTCTTCAGCGTACGGTTGAATTTCCGGCGTGTACTGTGGTGTACGGTGCGGCGCGGCGCCTTTTCCTTCCGATAGGGCGATCGACATGCCGCGCGCTGCGCGTCCGGGCGCGGCTTTGCTGGTGAACGACGAGGGGCGGACGCCAGAGCGCCGGGTCCGGCTTCGCGCGGGGCGGCCCGGGATGTCTCGCCGTGGCCATCCTGCCTTAACAGGCCTTTTTTGTCGGCGAAACAATGCGCCGCGCAATTCACCACGAGGGCGGGAGATCGCCGCCCAGCACAGCAAACTCGAATTCCGGTTTGATGGCCATTGTCGCCATCGGGTAACACGGCCCTATCCAGATGCAGAAGCGCCACTTGTAGGTGAATCCTCACCTGCGACGACGCCCGCTGTTGGTGTTAGCCAACGCCACGATTTGAAGCCAAAGATTTGTTCTGCGCACCGGCGCCATTGCCGGCCGGCGGCGAGCCGTGCAGTGTAGTGATGTTTGCTATGAACTTACCTGGGATCCGACGTGCGTACCTATGAAACACCTGTATAACCTGGGTATTAATTTACACATGCGTCGAATCGCAGCGGGTCGGAATAATTTGCTGTTAGGTGCAAATCGGGGTAGCATTTTCAATACTTACTGGACTGCAGAAGGGATGAGTCCGGTGCACATGACGAGCGAGCCCGCGCGACTGTCGATAGACGGTCACCCCCGTCGGCCGCTGCGTCGTGATCATCGTCGGCCACAGGAGCGTCATGTGGCCGTTACCGATTGGGCCGGTCGCCGGCCCATCTGGAATTTGGAACGCTGCCCACTGGCTACCTTCCTGGCTTTGCCAAACGCCAAGGTGTCTGTGCTCGCTCGCTAAAAATTAGGGTTTACAAGTGTCGGGGGAAGTCGGGTCGACGTGGCCCATTGTGGGGCGAGATGTGGAGTTGCGGCGATCGCTGGCGGCCCTGAGTAGCGGGGATGTCCACGGGGTGGCGTTGGTCGGTGACAGCGGGGTGGGCAAGTCGACGCTGGCGCGCATGCTGGCCAAGACGGTCGAATCGGCAGGCCGGACAGTGCGGTTCGCGCTCGGGACCCAAACGGGCTACGCGGTGCCGCTGGGCGCGTTTTCGCGCTCGGTCAGCCTCGGGGTTACCCACGAACCGGCCGTCATGCTGGCCGCAGCGCACAAGACGCTGGCTCAAGAGAAGAACTTGGTGGTGGTGGTCGACGACGCGCAGCTGCTCGATCCGTTGTCGGCCACCTTGGTCAATCAGCTGGCGGCCGGTCGCAGCGCACGGTTGATCGTGACGATCCGGTCCGGCGAACCGGTCTCGGATGCGGTGACCGCGCTGCTCAAGGAACGCATCTTGTTGACCGTTCACGTCGATCCGTTCACCCGCGAGCAGACGGCCCTATTGGCCCGCGCGGTTCTGGGCGGTCCGGTCGATTTCCAGTTGGTCGACGAGTTGTTCGAGCGCAGCGCGGGAAATCCGTTGCTACTGCGCGGTTTTCTCGCGGCAGGGCAAGAGACTGGGGCGCTGGTTCGCACGGAAGAGGGCTGGCGACTTCGGGGACCGCTGCGCGCCGATCGCGAACTGCACGATGTGTTGGAGTTCCGGCTGCAATCACTGAGTCCGGACGAGTTGGAGGTGGTCGAGATCCTGGCCACCGCCGAACGGCTGAAGTGGGAGGTGCTGCGGGATATCTGCGATCCGGAGGCGGTGGCGAGCCTGGAGCGCCGTGGTCTGATCCAGTTGGTCGCCGACGGGTCGCACGCGGTGGCGCAGTTGAACCAACCCATGCTCGGTGAAGCGGCTACCCGGCACGCCGGAATGGTGCGCTCGCGGCAGGTCAACGGCAAATTGGTGCGGGCCCTGCAAAAGCACGAGCGGGCCGGGGACGGCGTGCTGAAGTTGCCCGGGTTACAGGGCCGAATCCGACTGGCGCAGTTCATGATGCGCAGCGACATGGAGCCCGACCTCGAGGTCGTCACCGCGGCCGCGGTGGACGCGTTGTCGATGTCGAATGTGGTGCTGGGCGAGGAGCTGGCGAGGTTCGCTGTCGATCGGGGCGGCGGTCTGCCCGCCGCGTTGGTGCTTGCCGAGGCGGTGAGTTGGCAGGGCCGCGGCGAGGAGGCCGATACCGTGCTCGTCGATGCCGAACCCGACGGCGGCGACGAATGGCTGATAGCGCGGTGGGGCTGTCTGCGCGCTGCCAACCTGTACTGGGGCTGCGCCGACGTCGAAGCCGCCACCCGGGCGCTCGATGACGTGAAGAAGCGGGTGGCGGCCGAGGCGGGTGTGCAGCTGATCGACGCGCTGGAGTTGTCGATGGGCTACTTCCGCGGCGACGTCGAGACGACCATCGCACTTGGGCCGGCGCTCTGCGAATCCGATCTATTACCGATCGCGACGGTGTGGGCTGCTTTCCCCACCTGCGGTGCCCTGGCCGTGGCCGGTCGACCGTCGGAGGTAAGCCGCGTCGCCGACGTCGGGCTGCGCGCGGCCGCACTGTGCGGACTGGGGCCGCATCAGTTCAACATCGGGATGACGGAGGTCATCGCCGCGACCGCCACCGGCAACGATCGCATGGCCGAACGCAGCTACAAGCGTTACGCCGCGATGGCCACCGGCCTTCCGGAAGCCGAGGCCATGGTGGACGCGATGCTGGGACTCGTGCATCTCGCGCGCGGCGAGCTCGCGTCGGCGTGCGCCGCGTTCGTCAAATCGGGGGCGGTGTTCACCGAGGGTTTTCCGTCGCCGTGGTTGGCACTGGTCGCCGCCCGCCATGCCCAGGCCGAGGGTGCGCGGGGCGACAGTGCCGCGGCAGCGGCGGCGCTGCGCCGCGCGGAGAAAGCCTACGGACCGCATATCGCGGTGTTCTTGCCCGAACTCGAGCTTGCCCGGGCCTGGGAGCGGGTGTCCGCCGGTGACACCACGGCCGCCCAGACGCATGCGTTGCGCGCGGCGCAAAACGCGCGAGTGGCCGGGATGCACGCGGTCGAAATGCAGGCGCGCCATGCCGCCGTGCGGTTCGGCGATCGTTCGCAGGTGGCGCGGCTGGAGCAGCTGGCGCGCATACTGGACACGCCGTTGGCCGGGGCGGTCGCCGATCATGCCCGCGGGCTGGCACGGCACGACGGCAATTTGCTCGATGCCGCGGCACACCGGTTCGCCGACCTCGGCGCGTTGGCTCTCGCCGCCGACGCATCGGCCCAGGCCGCCGCCGAACACACCCGCCGGGGCGACCGCGCGAAGGGATTCGATTCGTCCACCCGCGCACACGCGCTGGCCAGCCAATGCGGTTTGCGCACCCCGTCGGTCGACGCGTCGGCTCGCCCGCTGCCGTTCAGCGGCCGTGAACGCCAGATCGTCATGCTGGTCGCCGCCGGGCTGTCCAACCGGCAGATCGCCGACCGGCTGGTCATCTCGGTACGCACGGTGGAAGGACACCTGTACCGGATCTTCACCAAGCTCGGCATCAACAATCGCGACCAACTCATCTGCCTTACCCGGCAGGAGCCGCCCAAACGAGGGGAGTTGTCACTTCGTGACGACGAGTCCCTGGGCTACGGGAGCCACGACCACCCCCGGACGGGCTGACTCTTCATAGGTACCCTATGAAGTTCGGCGTCCCGCCACTCTATCTCTGCGCGCTCACCACTCGACTTAGCTGTGGATTCCAATGATGCCTGCTTGAGGGGCCATACGCTCCCGCCCATGAGAGGCATTCGGAAGCGCAAAGTCGCGATCGTTGACCACGATGTTGACCCGTCCGGACCCGCGGTGACGGTTTTGCCACGGGAGCCGCTCACAGTCGAGGGCCGACTCGCATCGGGCCGCGTGGGCGGGACCTCGGCGCCGCTTGACGCTTTCAGGCTTTATCTGGCGGCAGCGAGTTCGGCCTTCATGTAGCGAACGGCGAGCTCGGGCCGTCTTGTCGGGCAGACGAGAACGGCGCTGGCTCGCGGTAGTCGACGAGCGCTTGTCGCCGGCGTCGGCGGGAGTGGGGAAATTTTGACGCACCGGGCGAATGAATCGACGTGGCCCATCGTGGGCCGCGACGCCGAGTTTCGGCGGTCACTGGCGGCGCTCAGCAACGGGGACTTCAACGGAGTGGCCTTGGTCGGCGACAGCGGAGTGGGCAAGTCGACGCTGGCTCGCATGCTGGCGAAGACGCTCGAGTCGGCCGGCCGCACGGTGCGATTCGCGCTGGGCACGCAAACTGGTTGCGCTCTGCCGCTGGGCGCCTTTTCTCGCGTGGTGAGTCTCGGAGTGGGACATGAACCGGCGATCATGCTGGCCGCTGCGCACAACACCTTGGGCCAGGACAAGAACTTGGTGGTGGTGGTCGACGACGCGCAGCTGCTCGATCCGTTGTCGGCCACCCTGGTCAATCAGCTGGCGGCCGGCCGCAGTGCGCGGTTGATCGTGACGATCCGGTCCGGCGAACCGGTCTCGGATGCGGTGACCGCGTTGCTGAAAGAACGCATATTGCTGACGGTGCACATCGATCCGTTCACCCGCGAGCAGACCGCCCTATTGGCGGGCGCGGTGTTGGGGGGTCCGGTCGAGCCCGGACTGGTCGACGAGTTGTTCGAACGCAGCTCGGGAAATCTACTGCTGCTGCGTGGTTTTCTGGCCGCCGGGCGGGAGAGCGGTGCGCTGGTTCACACCGAGGAGGGTTGGCAACTCCGGGGCCCGTTGCGCGCCGACCGGGAGCTGCACGACGCGTTGGAGTTTCGACTGCAATCGCTGAGTCCGGCGGAGCTGGAGGTGGTGGAGATTCTGGCCACCGCCGAGTTGCTGGAGTTGGAGATCCTGCGCGAAATCTGCGATGCCGACGCGATGGCGAACCTGGAGCGCCGTGGTCTGATCCAGTTGGTCGCCGACGGATCCCACACCCTGGCGCAACTGAATCACCCCATGCTCGGCGAAGCTGCGATCCGGCGCGCCGGGATGGTGCGCTCGCGGCAAATCAACGGTCTACTGGCCAAAACTCTTCGAAGGCACCTGCGGACAACGGGGCGGCGCTCGCAATTGCCCGACCTACGGGGCCGGATCCAGTTGGCCAGGTTCATGATGCGCAGCGACCTCGAGCCCGACCTGGATGTGGCCGTCAAGGCGGCCGCCGACGCGCTGGCGATGTCGAACGTGGCGCTGGGCGAGGAGCTGGCGAGGTTCGCGGTCGATCGTGGTGGTGGCCTGCCGGCCGCGTTGGTGCTTGCCGAGGCGGTGAGTTGGCAAGGGCGCGGCGAGGAAGCCGAAGCCATCCTGCTCGACGTCGACATCGATGGTGACGAGTGGATGATCGCGCGGTGGGCGTGTCTGCGGGCCGCCAACTTGGCATGGGGGTGCGGTGACGCGGAAACAGCGCGGCGCGTACTGAGCGATGTGAAACAGCGCGTTGCGTCCGAGGGGGGCATCCATCTGATCAATGCCTTGGAGGTTTCCATCGGGTTCTTCTGCGGTGACGTTGCGACGACGCTCGAACTGGGGCCGGGACTATGCGAGTCCGATGTCATACCGATGGCGACCGTGTGGGCGGCCATCGCGACATGTGGCGCCTTGATGGCCGTCGGACGATTCTCTGAAGTCGGCCGAATAGCCGAGGCGGGCCTACGGGCGGCGGCGCTCTGCAAGGCGGGATCACAACGGTTCGCCATCGGGGTGGCCGAGGTCATGGTCGCGACCGCCTCCGGCGACTATCCCGCGGCCGAGCGGATCTACAAGCGCTATGCCGCGATGGCGATCGGCATCCCGGCGGCCGAGGCCATGGTCGACGCCATGTTGGGGCTCCTACAGGTCACGCGCGGTGAGCTACCGACAGCCTGCGCCACCCTCGACCGCTCGATCTCCGAACTGTCCCAAGGTTTTCCGTCGCCCTGGTTGCTGGTGGTGGCCGCCCTGCACGCGCAGGCGGAAGGGGCGCGCGGCGAGAGCGCGGCGGCCGCAGCGGCGTTACGGCGTGCGGAGAAGGCCTACGGCCCGCATGTCGCGGTGTTCTTGCCCGAGCTCGAGCTCGCCCGGGCCTGGGAACGGGCGGCCGCCGGCGACCCAGCGGCCGCCCAGACGCACGCGCTGCAAGCAGCCGAAATCGCACGAGAGGCCGGGATGCACGTGGCGGAGATTCGGGCACGCCATGCCGCGGTGCGCTTCGGCGACCGTTCGCAGGCCGCGCGCGTGGCGGAGCTCGTCGAGACGCTGAACACGCCCTCGGCGCGGGCGGTCGCCGACCATGCCCGCGGACTGGCGCAACACGACGGCGATCTGCTCGATGCCGCGGCACATCGGTTCGCTGACCTCGGCGGTTTGGCGTTTGCCGCCGACGCATCGGCTCAGGCCGCCGGCGAGTACGCCCGCGCGGGTGACCGTCGCAGGGAGGTCGAGTCGTCGACGTGGGCGCATGCTTTGGCCAGCCAATGCGGGCTGCGTACCCCCGCCCTCGAGGCCGCGGCGCGTCCCCTGCCCTTCAGCGGCCGTGAGCGTCAGATCGTGCTGCTGGTCGCGGCCGGGCTGTCCAACCGGCAGATCGCCGACCGGCTGGTGATCTCGGTACGAACGGTCGAGGGACACTTGTACCGTCTATTCACCAAACTGGGCATCAACAATCGCGACGAGCTCATCCGCCTCATGAGCCGAGACGCGTCTTGACCGACATGCCATTCGGAGGTTCGGATCGGGCCACCGGTAGCCAGCCCCGCGGCTGCTGTGTAGTTCGCGCAGGCCTCCGGCACCGGCCCGCATCGTTCACAATCCGAAAGAGTCTCCCGCGCAAGCCGATAGCGCGGGCGCCGCACGCGGTGGGTTCGGCGCAGGCAATCCATCTTTCCGCTGGCGGGCGACGGTCCGAGCACTCTGTGACCACCGGTCAAGCCGGCCGCGACCGAGCCGTCGCGCACTACCTGCCGGGGTACCACTCGATCTGTGCGCGCGTACCACTTGAGTCGATTGAATCGGTTCGTGTGGGTTGTTCGAGCAAACATAAGCTCGCGCACATGACATCATGCGTGGCGGGCATGGCCGGTTGGACTCCTGTGGTTGTCGATTGCTACAGGATGTCACAAAACCCGCGAAAGTCGTTACACCGGACGGATGTTGGGGTCCGCGGCGGGGTTGCCGCAACCGTACCGATGCTGCTCACTGCCGCATGGTGCACGCGCGCGGCTCTCATCTCCGCGAGCGCGGGCCTGCAGCCCGGACGCACACCCACTTGTAACTTCCTCCATCGGGCTGGGGCGAGCACGCAACACACCTACGCCGTTTCTAAGAGGTTGAAATCATGTCTCACAGCCACCGGGTGGTCGACCACATCGTCGGGTATCTCGCGTCAATCGGAGTCGACTACATATTCGGCGTCGACGGCGGCAACATCGAAGACCTGTACGACGCCGCATTCTCACACTCGGACGTCGGCGCGGTGTTGGCCAAACACGAATTCTCGGCCGCGGCGATGGCCGACGGATATAGGCGCAGCGGCGGTGGCTTGGGCGTGGTGGCGGCCTCCGGCGTGGGCGCGCTGAACCTTGTCGCCTGCCTCGAGGAATCGTCGACCAACCGCGTGCCGCTGTTGGCGTTGGTGGGTCAGCCGGCCACCGCGATGGATGGTTGCGGCAGCTTTCAGGACACGAGCGGCCGCAACGGTTCACTGAATGCCGAGGCGCTGTTCTCCGAGGTGTCGGTGTTCTGCCGACGGGTGCGGGCCCCCGCGGACATCGCCTCGGCGCTGCCCGCCGCCGTGGCGGCGGCGCGAGCGGGCGGCCCTGCGGTGTTGTTGCTGCCCAAAGACGTTCAGCAAGCTGACGTGTGCATCCACGGCTTCATGCCCGGCCGCGGAATTGATAGTCCACGGGACATCGGTGATCCGCGTCTGATCGTGGAAATGCTGCGCCGGGTGAGGGGGCCGGTGACAATCATCGCCGGTGAACAGGTGGTCCGTGACGATGCGCGAGCCGAACTGGCGTCGTTGCGGGCGGTGCTCCGCGCCCGGGTGGCGTGCGTGCCTCACGCCAAGGATGCCGCCGGCACACCGGGTTTTGGGTTGTCTTCGGCGCTTGGCGTCACCGGTGTCATGGGCCACCCGGGTGTGGCGAAAGCGGTGGCCGGCAGCGCGTTGTGCCTGGTGGTGGGCACGCGGTTGCCTGTGACAGCGCGCGCAGGTTTGGACGATGCGCTGGCCGCGGTGCCCACCCTCTCAATCGGATCGGTACCGCCATACGTCGCATGCACCCACGTCCACACCGACGATCTGCAGGCATCGCTGCATATGCTGACGAGCGCGCTGACCGGGCGCGAGCGGCCGACCGGAATTCGAGTTCCCGACGCGGTGTCGAGCAGCGAGTTGAATCCGCCGAACTTCGACGGTCCCGGGGTGCGCTATCGCGACGCGATGAGCATGCTCGACCGCGTGTTGCCCGACGGGGTCGATGTTGTCGTCGACGTCGGCAATAGCGGCGCGGCGGCCGTCCATTATCTGCCGGTTCGCCGCGGGGGCCGGTTCGCCGTCGCCCCCGGCATGGGCTACAGCTTTGGCGCCGGGATCGGAATGGCCTTCGGCCGTAGAAGATTCGGGCCGCGGCACGAGCGCGTCGTGGTGATAGCCGGGGACGGTGCCTTCTTCACACACGGCATGGAGGTGCATACCGCTGTGCAGTACGGGCTACCGGTGACGTTCGTCTTGTTCAACAACAACGCCCACGCCATGTGCGCGATGAGCGAAAAGTTGTTCTACGGGAATCGGCATAGTTACAACACCTTCACAACGAGTCGGCTGGGGGCCGGTCTCGCCGCGATGTTTCCGGACCTTCCATCGGTCGATGTCGATGACGTCGACAGCTTGAGCGCCGCCATGCATTCAGCGCTAGAGGTCGACGGGCCGTCGGTGATCAGCGTCGAATGCGCCGCCGACGAAATTCCGCCTCTCTCGACTTTTCTCGGGTCTTTGACACCGAAATCTGTTGATTGCCAGAGTGTCCCGACGGAGAACAGAACCGATATCGTCTTCAGCGCGTGACGGCATCACCCGCCGGTATCGGCGCGATGGCAGTTTCAATGCGTACATCAGCCTAGCTAGGGAGCGCTCGACACAGGTCTCGACCCGGCCCCCGGGTGGGGGTGGCTGTATCCGCGCATGTCGGACCCGGCGCACGGCTGTCTAGTCGGCGTCGGGTAATCCTCTGTGGCCATCTAATCGGTACCGGGTGTTTGCTGACAGCCCAGACCCGCAGCCGCGACGGAAAACGCTGTTGCAGAATAAATTCCACGCTGACACGTGCATCTTTGGTGAACATTTGTCTGCCACTACGCAAGCTGCTGCGTTGGCGTGCGCTGACCACTCTATGTGTGTGCAGTTACTACGCTACCCGGCTTGATAAGCCTTACAACATGATTCAAACCCATACGCTCCCGATCATGTGTAGACCGTTGCTCGGTCAAGCCCCCGAGCTCCCGGTCGGGACCAGCAAGTGCGCAATTCGAGAACTTGGAGGACTAGTGAGTATCAATCCGTTCGATGACGACAATGGCAGCTTTCTCGTGCTGATCAATGACGAAGAGCAACACAGCCTGTGGCCGGCATTCGCCGACATTCCGGCCGGCTGGCAGATGGTTTACGGCGAAGCGGATCGCACTGCGTGCCTGGATTACATCGAACAGAACTGGCCCGATATCCGGCCGAAGACTCTACGAACCAGGCTGGCGACAGAGCGCCGGGGTTCTGGCGAGTAAACCGCGAAGGAAATCCGATGACGATTGATGACCGGGCGCTGCAGGTTGGGCGCGAACAACTGACGGAACCTGACGGTGGCCCATTCCCGCTGACGCGCGGACAGCTAGACATTTGGCTTGCGCAGCAAACGGACCACCAAGGTGCGAGGTGGCAGCTGGGCTATCTTCTGCGAATTGAGGGCACGGTCGACCCGTGGCTGCTTGAGCACACGATCCGGCAAGTGGTGCGCGAGGCCGAACCGATCAGAGCTGCCTTCTTCCAGGTGGATGGCCAGGTCTTCCAACAGGCGGTCGATTACCCGGATGTCGAGCTCGCCTGCTATGAGCACATGGGCTCGCAGGACCCGGTCCAGGAAGCCTATCGGCTGGCAGCCTCGATTCAGAGCACGGTGATGCCGCTTGATGGCCCGCTGTTCAAATTTGCGTTATTGCAAACGCGGCCGGATGAGTTTTATCTTTTCGTCTGCTGCCACCACATAGTGGCGGATGGAATCGGCCTTGCCCTTATTTGTCATCGGATCGGAGAGGTCTACAACGCCCTGGCTTCGGGGGCACCGATTCCCCCCGTCTTCTTTGGATCGCTGAGTGATCTGATTGCTTGCGAGGTGGAATACGAAGCGTCCACCGATTACCTCGATGATCAGGCCTATTGGGCCAAGAACCTGCCGGCGGAAAGCGAACCGCGTTATCGGTCGGCGCCCGCAACGGGCGCGCGCGAGCCATCTGAATCGTCTCCACCCGTTGAATTAGACCCGGCCGTAGTCGCCGGGATCCAGGAATTGGCGCAGGCGTTGGGCGTGCGCCGCTCTTCGGTGATCGCCGCGGCGTGCGCGCTGCTGGTGGGTGGTTGCGACGTCGAGAGTTCCGAGGTGGTGTTCGAATTCCCGGTAAGCAGGCGGGTGCGTCCGGAGACGCAGGCGGTGCCCGGCATGATTACCGGGTTCGTCCCACTGGTGTTAAAAGCTTCGCCGGGGTCCTCGGTTGCCAGTTTTTGTGAACATGTCGACACGCGACTGCGAGAAGCGCTGCACCATCAGCGATTCCCGGTGCACCTCATCGAGAACAGGCGTCTCCGCGGCTCTGCGCAGCGGTCAAATCGCATAATCCTTAACTTCATTCCGACTACAAACCTGGCGAACATTGCTGGTGCCACGGTTTCGGGAACACTGACCCACACCAATCTCGTCGATCAGCTTGGGCTGGATTTTTTCAGCGACCACGATCGGCTTTTTCTCGGCATGCAGCCCGGCGCCACGACGGGTGGGTTCGGGGGCGCTGGACAATGGCTTTCTGATTGTGACGTCCGCGATTTGATCGATCGGTTGGAGCGGGTGTTGGTGGCGATGACCGCCGACCCGGCACGGCCGCTGTCATCGGTGGATGTGCTCGGCGCGGGTGAGCATGCCCGGCTGGGGGAAATCGGCAATCGGGCCGTGTTGAGCGAGTCGGCGAGTATGCCGGTGTCGATCCCGGCGCTGTTCGCGACTCATGTGACCAGGATTCCGGATGCGGTGGCGGTGGTGGGTGAGGGCAAGTCGGTCACTTACCGCGAGCTCGATGAGGCTTCGAATCGGCTGGCGCACATGTTGGCTGGCCGAGGTGCGGGCCCTGGACAGGTTGTGGCACTGCTATTTTCGCGTTCGGCCGAGGCGGTGGCCGCGATCTTGGCGGTGCTCAAGACGGGGGCGGCCTATCTGCCGATCGACCCGGCAGTGCCCGATGAGCGGATCGGATTCGTGCTGGCCGATGCCGCACCGATCGCCGCGGTGACGTCCGGTGGGCTGGCCGAGCGGCTCGACAACCATGACGTGGTCGTCATCGATGTCAACGATCCCGCTGTGGATGCCCAGCCCGGTACAGGCTTGACGGGCCCCGAGCCCGACGATATCGCGTACTTGATCTACACCTCGGGCACCACCGGGGTGCCCAAGGGGGTGGCGATCACCCATTGCAATGTGACCGAGCTGTTGGGGTCGTTGGGCGCCGGCCTGCCGGGGACGGGTACGTGGGCGTTGTGTCACTCGTTGGCTTTCGACGTGTCGGTGTGGGAGATCTTTGGTGCCCTGTTGCGAGGTGGGCGCCTGGTGGTGGTCTCTGAGCCGGTGACCAGTTCCCCGCACGAGTTACATCGGGTTTTGGTGGCCGAGCGGGTCAGCATGTTGACCCAGACGCCGTCCGCGCTCGCGACGTTGCCGGTCGAGGAATTGGAGTCGGTGGCCGTGGCCGTGGTCGGTGAGGCGTGCCCCGTCGAGGTGGTGGATCGGTGGGCGCCTGATCGGGTGATGGTCAATGCCTATGGCCCGACCGAGACCACGATGTGTGTGGCGATCAGCGCCCCGCTGTCCGCGGGCGCGGGTGTGGTGCCGATCGGCTCGCCGGTCAGCGGAGCCGCACTGTTTGTCCTCGACAGTTGGTTGCGCCCGGTGCCCGCCGGGGTGGTGGGGGAGTTGTATGTGGCCGGCACCGGGGTCGGGGTCGGGTATGTGGGTCGGGCCTCGTTGACCGCCTCGCGGTTTGTGGCCTGCCCGTTCACCGCTGCGTGGGGGCAGCGGATGTATCGGACCGGCGATCTGGTGCGCTGGCGTGCCGATGGGCAGCTGGAGTATCTGGGGCGTGCTGATGAGCAGGTCAAGATCCGCGGCTACCGCATCGAACTGGGCGAGATCCAGAGCGCACTGACCGCCCTCGACGGCGTCGAGCAAGCGGTCGTGATCGCCCGCGAAGACCGCCCCGGCGACAAACGCCTCATCGGCTATGTCACCGAATCGGGTAGCGGGACAGTAGATCCGGGCGCGCTGCGTACCGCGCTGGCCGAGCGATTGCCCGAGTACATGGTGCCCGCCGCGGTGGTCGTGCTGGACGCGCTGCCGCTCACTGTCAACGGCAAACTCGATACCCGCGCTTTGCCCGCACCCGAATACCAGAACGCCGGATATCGCGCACCGGCCAGTGCGGTCGAGGAGATCCTGGCCGGTATCTACGCGGACGTGCTCGGCGTCGAGCGTGTCGGGGTGGACCAGTCGTTTTTCGACCTGGGCGGGGATTCACTGCTGGCGACGCGCCTGATCGCGGTGATCGAGACCAGTCTGCACGCCGAGCTTTCGGTGCGCACGGTGTTCGAGTCGCCCACGGTGGCCCAGTTGGCGCTCCGCGTCTGCGCGGGCGCAAGTCGGCTTGAGCCGTTGGTGGCGGTGGAGCGGCCTGCGGCGGTTCCGCTGTCGTTCGCCCAGCAGCGGTTGTGGTTTATCGACCAATTGCAGGGACCGTCACCGATCTACAACATACCGGCCGCATTGCGGCTGTGTGGACGGCTGGATGCCGAGGCGTTGGGTGCGGCGCTGGCCGATGTGGTGGCCCGCCATGAGACCCTCCGCACGCTGTTTACGGCGCCCACCGGAACACCGCAGCAAGTGGTTATCCCATCAGAAGAAGTCGATTTCGGTTGGCAGATCATTGATGCCACCGGCTGGTCGTCAGGCCGCCTCAGTGAGGCCGTAAACGCCGCGGCGTGCCACACGTTCGATCTGGCCACCGAGATCCCCTTGCGGGCAAAGCTTTTCCGCGTCGCCGACGACGAACACGTGCTGGTGGCCGTGGTGCACCACATCGCCGCCGACGGCTGGTCGATCACCGCACTGGTGCGTGATATGGGACTGGCTTACGCCAGCCGGTGTGCGGGTCAAGCCCCGGGGTGGGCGCCGTTGCCGGTGCAGTACGTCGATTACACGCTGTGGCAGCGTGCGCAGTTGGGCGATGTCGCCGATCGCGAGAGTCCGATCGCTGCGCAGTTGGCCTACTGGGAACAGGAGCTGGCTGGGCTGCCCGAGCGCCTGGCGTTGCCCACCGATAGGCCCTACCCGCCGGTGGCCGATTACCGCGGCGCCAGCGTAATCGTGGACTGGCCCGCCGAGCTCCAAGAGCGGGTGCGCGCGGTGGCACGCGAGCACAATGCGACCAGCTTCATGGTGATCCAGGCCGCCCTGGCCGTACTGCTGGGCAAGCTCAGCGCCAGCAGCGACGTGGCAGTCGGATTCGCGACCGCCGGGCGGAGCGACCCAGCGCTCGATGAGCTGGTGGGGTTCTTCATCAACACCCTGGTGCTGCGGGCCGATTTGGCCGGGGACCCCACCGTGGCCGAGTTGCTGGCCCAGGTGCGGTCGCGCAGCGTCGCCGCCTACGAACACCAAGACGTGCCCTTCGAGGTGCTCGTTGATCGACTGAACCCGACCCGAAGCCTGGCCCACCACCCGCTGATACAGGTCGTGTTGGCCTGGCAGAACTTCCCGGGGCACACCAGCGACCCCGCCGCCGGGCTGGACCTGGGCGACCTGAAGGTCACGCGTTTGCCAGTGGACACCCAATCGGCGCGCATGGATCTGACGTTCACCCTCGCGGAACGTTTCACCCAGACCGGTGAGCCCGCCGGAATCGCCGGGGATGTGGAGTTTCGCACTGATGTCTTCGACGCGGCCAGCATCGAGGCGCTGATCGAGCGGTTGCGGCGAGCATTGACGGCCATGACCGCCGACCCCAGCCGACGGTTGTCGTCGGTGGACCTGATGGATGCCGACGAGCACACCCAACTGGACAAGATCGGTAACCGGGAGGCGCTGGCCCGGCCGGTGCCAAGCGTGGCGTCGATCCCGGCAGTGTTCGCCGCTCAGGTGGCGCGCACGCCAGAGGCGGCGGCGATCACCTTTGCAGGCCAGTCGATGACCTACCGCGAGCTCGACGAGGCGTCCAACCGGTTGGCGCACCTGCTGGCCGCCCTGGGCGCCGGCCCGGGACAGTGTGTGGCGCTGCTGTTGCCACGATCGGCCGAGGCGGTCCTGGCGGTAATGGCGGTGCTCAAGACCGGGGCGGCCTATCTGGCGATCGACCCGGCGCATCCCACCGCGCGCATGGAGTTCATGGTTGCTGATGCCGCACCGATCGCCGCGATCACCACCGCAGGACTGGCCGAGCGGTTCGACGGTTGTGGCCTGCCGGTCATCGACGTCGCGGACCCGCGCATCCTCGGCTGCCCGTGCACGGGCTTGGCGGCGCCGGGCCCCGAAGCGATCGCTTACCTGATCTACACCTCGGGCACCACCGGGGTTCCCAAGGGGGTGGCCGTCGCTCACCAGAATGTGATCCGGCTACTGGACTCTTTGAATGCGGACCAAGAGCTGGTGGGGCAGGTGTGGACGCAGTGCCACTCGCTGGCCTTCGACTACTCGGTGTGGGAAATCTTCGGTGCGCTGTTGCACGGCGGACGGCTCGTGGTGGTGCCGGAGTCGGTGACCCGCTCGCCTGAAGAGCTGCACGCCTTGCTGATTGCCGAACAGGTCAGCGTATTGAGTCAGACGCCGTCTGCGTTTTATGCGCTGCAAACCGCCGACGCGCGGGCAGCCGAGTCCGAGGAACGGCTGAACCTGCAGATGGTGGTGTTCGGTGGCGAGGCGCTAGAACCCCAGCGCCTCGGGACGTGGTTGGACCGCCACCCGCGATCACCGCGGCTCATCAACATGTACGGCATCACCGAGACAACGGTGCACGCCTCGTTCCGGGAGATCACGGTCGCCGACGTCGACCGCAGTGTCAGCCCGATCGGGTTGCCCCTGAACCATCTCGGCTTTTTCGTGCTGGACACCGACTTGCACCCGGTGCCCGTCGGGGTGACAGGGGAGTTGTACGTGGCCGGCGGCGGACTGGCGTACGGATACCTGGGCCGCGCGGGGCTGACGGCGTCGCGGTTTGTGGCGTGCCCGTTCGCCGCGTCCGGGGCGCGGATGTATCGGACCGGGGATCTGGTGAGTTGGGGTCCCGATGGGCAGCTGCGGTATCTGGGGCGCGCCGACGAGCAGGTCAAGATCCGGGGATACCGCATCGAGCTCGGCGAAATCCAAGCGACGCTGGCCGCTTTCGACGGGGTGGAGCAGGCGGCGGTCATCGCCCGCGAGGACCGCCCCGGCGACAAGCGGCTGGTGGGTTATGTCACCGGAACCGCTGACCCGGCCGAGGTTCGGGCATGGCTGGGTCAGCGGCTTCCGGCCTACATGGTGCCGGCGGCGGTGGTGGTGATCGATGCGCTGCCGCTCACGGTCAACGGCAAGCTGGATACCCGGGCCCTGCCGGCGCCCGAATACGGCGAGGGTGATCGGTACCGCGCCCCGGCTACGCCCACCGAGGAGATCCTGGCCGGCATCTACGCTCAAGTGCTCGGGCTCGACCGGGTCGGGGTCGATGACTCCTTCTTCGACCTGGGCGGGGATTCGCTGTCTGCCATGCGGGTCATCGCCGCCATCAACAAATCCCTGGACGCCGGCCTTGCGGTACGCACCGTGTTCGAGTCCCCCACGATCGCCCAGTTGGCGCCCCGTATCGGCGGGGCCGGGAATGGGCGTAAGCCGCTGGTGGCCGGCGAGCGGCCCACGGTGGTGCCGTTGTCGTATGCGCAGAGCCGGCTGTGGTTCCTCGACCGATTCGAGGGCGGGGTGGCGACCTACAACATGCCGACCGCGTTTCGGATCAGCGGGGCGCTGGACGTCGAGGCGCTGACGGCGGCAATCGATGACGTGATCGCCCGCCACGAGACGCTGCGCACCATATTTCCGGATATCGACGGTGTGCCGTTCCAGAAGGTACTGCCGGCCGAGGCGGGGATGTGGCGTCGCGGGGGCCCCGCAGTCGTGTCGTTGGCGGAGCAGGATCTGGTCGGCGAACTGGTGGGGCTGGCGGGCCATCGGTTTGACTTGGCAACCGAAATCCCGCTTCGGGCGCAGATCTATGAGGTGAGCCCCGAGCAGCATGTCGTGGGAATTGTGGTGCACCACATCGCTTGTGACGGGTGGTCCCTGGCGCCGATGGCCAGAGATATCGGCGAGGCATATCGGGCGCGGCGGCAGGGCCAGACCCTGCAGTTGGCGCCGTTGCCGGTGCAGTACGCCGATTTCACCCTCTGGCAACGGGAATGGTTGGGCGTCGAGTCCGATCCCGACAGTGTGATCGCCGGGCAGTTGGCGTACTGGCGAAACGAGTTGGCCGATCTGCCTGAGGTGGTGTCGCTGCCGGCGGACCGGGCGCGCCCGCCGGTGCCGAGCTACCGCGGCGATGCGGTGGACGTGCACCTCGATCCACGGCTGTGGGCCGGAATCAAGGCGCTGGCGGCTGCGCATAATGCGACCGCCTCGATGGTGTTGCAGGCGGCCATGGCGGTGGTGTTGCACCGGGCCGGGGCCGGCGAGGACATCGCGATCGGCACCCCGATCGCCGGCCGGATGGATGCGGCGCTCGATGAGCTGGTCGGGTTCTTCGTCAACACGTGGGTGTTGCGGGTGGGGGTGACGCCCGCGAACCGGTTCAGCGAGGTGCTTGAGGGCGTGCGTCAGAAAGCGCTGGACGCCTACAGCAACCAGGATCTGCCCTTCGAGCGGCTGGTCGAGCAGCTCAACCCGGTGCGCTCCACGGCGCATCATCCGGTGTTCCAAGTGGCCTTGGCCTTCCAGAACAATGTGCGGCCCGACGTGGCTCTCGACGGGCTCAGCGTCGAGCCACTCGCGGTGGACAGCCGCACCGCCAAGTTCGACCTGGACGTCGATCTGCGAGAGGTGCCCTCCGAGGACCCGACCGCACCGATGGCCGCCGGCGTCGTGACCTATGCCACCGATCTGTACGACCGGGTCACCATCGAGCGCTTCGTCACCTGGTTTGAGCGGGTGATCGAAGCGATCGTAGGGGACGCGTCCGTGGTGGTGGGCGACCTGGCGTTGCTGGATCCCGACGAGCGGGATTTGGTGCTCTTGCGGTGGTCTGGCGCCGGCGTCGAGGCGCCGACGGGAGTGGCGCCGGAGTTGTTGGCAGCAGCGGTGGCCGCCGACCCGGATGCGGTGGCGGTCGTCGATCATGCCCGGACCTTGTCCTATCGCGAACTCGACCAGTGGTCGACGCGGCTGGCGCGGGTGCTGATCGAGGCAGGGGTGGGTCCGGAACGCGCCGTCGGCGTGGCGATCGGCCGGTCCACGGAGCTGGTGGTGGCGTGGTGGGCGGTGCAGAAAGCCGGCGGCGTGTATGTGCCGGTCGATCCCACTCACCCCGTCGAGCGGATAGCCACGGTGCTGGACTCGGTGGACGCGGTGTGCGTCCTGACCCGCGATGCCGACGTGGTGGCCGGGGCCGGGACGCGCGCGGTGCTGCGCATGGACGGCCTGGACCTTTCTGGGCGGTGCGCAGAGGCGATCACCGACGCCGACCGGCTGGCGTCGCTGGGGCCGGATAACACCGCCTATGTGATCTTCACGTCGGGGTCCACCGGCAGCCCCAAGGGTGTGGCGGTCAGCCACGGCGGTCTGCCCGGGGTAGCCGCGGCGCACCGCGAGGTATTCGGCATGGGCGAGGACACCCGCATGCTGGCGGTGCTCTCCCCGACGTTTGACGCCGCGCTCGGCGAGCTATTGGTCGCGGTGGGAGCGCGGGGCGCGTTGGTGGTTGCGCCGCCGGAGGTCTTTGCCGGCGAGGCGTTGACCGCCTTGCTGGAGGAGCATCGGGTCAACGCGGCGGTGATGACCCCGACGTTGCTCTCGACGCTGGATCGAACCCGGCTGGATGGGTTGTTGACGCTGATCGTCGGCGGTGAGGCCTGCCCGGACGAGTTGGTGACCGCGTGGGCGCCGGGGCGGTGCATGTTCAACGGCTACGGTCCCACCGAGGCCACGATCTGGGCCACCACTGCGCCGCTGCTGGCGGGGCAGCCGGTCCGCATCGGCACCCCGCTCCCGGGGATGCGCGCACTGGTGCTCGACGCGCGGCTGAACCCCGCGCCGATCGGGGTGGTCGGTGACCTGTATCTGGGCGGACCGGCGGTGGCGTGCGGCTACCTGGGCCGGGCGGAATTGACCGCGGAACGATTCGTGGCGGATCCCTACGGGCCTGCGGGCGCGCGGCTGTATCGCACCGGCGACCTGGTGCGCTGGGCACCCGACGGAACCCTGGAATATCTCGGCCGTGCCGACGCACAGATCAAGCTGCGTGGACACCGCATCGAACTGGGCGAAATCGAAAACACCTTGCTGGGCTGCCCCCAGGTCACCCGCGCGGCCGCGACCGTGCATGAGAGCAAAACCGGCTCGCATCTGGTCGCCTATGTGACCCTCGAGCAGACCACCACCGCCGAGCATGACGCCGAAACCGTCGACGCGTGGCAACAGCTATATGACGAGGCGTATGGCGCTGACGTGGAGGCGCCGGAGTTCGGCATGGACTTCCGCGGCTGGAACAGCAGCTACACCGACGATCCGATTCCGCTCGAAGAGATGGAGGAGTGGCGTTCGGCCACCGTGGATCGGATCCTTCAACTGCATCCCGCGCGGGTACTGGAGATCGGCGTGGGCTCGGGGCTATTGCTTTCCCAGGTGGCCCCGGTGTGTTCCGAGTATTGGGCGACGGACTTCTCCGCGCCGACGATCCAGCGGCTGCAGGCCGCCGTGGCCGGACGGTCGTGGGGCGATCGGGTGCGGTTGCAGGTGCAGCCCGCCGATGTCGCCGCCGGGTTGCCGGAAGGCCACTTCGATCTCGTGGTGCTCAATTCGGTGGTCCAGTACTTCCCGAGCGCGCGGTATCTGACCGACGTGCTGGCGGTCGCGATGCGATTGCTGGCACCGGGCGGGGCACTGTTTATCGGCGATGTGCGCAACCACAGTCTGCAGGGCGCGTTCCAAACCGGGATCGCGCTCGCCCGCAGCGCCACCGACATCGCCGACGCCGACGCCGACGAGATTCGCCAACGAGTTCAGCGCGCCGTGCTCAGCGAAGCCGAATTGTTGTTGGCCCCAGAGTTTTTCACCACCTGGGCTGCCGGCCATCCGTCGGCCGCCGGGCTGGATATCGAAGTCAAGCGCGGGATGGCCGACAACGAACTCAACCGCTATCGTTACGACCTCGTCGTCCGTAAATCCCCCGCGCCGGTGCGCTCCCTGGCCGGCGCGGACAGCTGGGCGTGGACCCAGTGCGCGGGGTTGAGCGGACTGCACGACCGGTTGGTGGCTCAGCGTCCCAGCACCGTTCGCATCACCGAGATCCCCCGCGCCGGACTGATCAGCGACGTCCGCATCGAGCAAGCCCTGCTGGGCGGGCTGTCCCTGGCGGACGCAGTGGCCCTCGCCGACGGCGCCGATGCAGTTGTCCCCGAACAACTGCACCGCCTCGGGGAGAGCGCCGGATATCACGTCGCCGTCACCTGGGGTGCCCAACCGGGCACCGTGGATGCGGTGTTCATCGCTGCAGCGGACGCTGAGCGGACGTCGGCGCTGGCCGATCTGTATCTGCCGGCTGACGGGCCCCACCGGGTCACCGGTTACGCCAATGACCCGCAGACCAACACCAAGATCACCGCGGTGCGTCAGCAATTGAGCGCGTGGTTGCCCGAATATATGGTGCCGACCCATATCGTGGTGCTCGACGAGTTCCCGATGACGACCTCGGGCAAGATCGACCGTAAAGCCTTGCCGGCGCCGGTGTTTGCCACCACAGCCTTCCGGGCGCCGCAGACCCAGACGGAAAGAATCCTCGCCGGCATCTATGCCGAGGTGCTCGGGATCGACAAGATCGGGATAGACGACTCGTTCTTCGACCTGGGCGGGGATTCCCTGTCGGCGATGCGTTTGATCGCCGCGGTCAACACCCGTCTGGATGCCGATATTTCGGTGCGTGCGGTGTTCGAGGCGCCCACGGTCGCCCAGTTGGCGTCCCGTGTCGGTAAGGGCGGGGGCCTGGAGCCGCTGAAGCCGGTTGAGCGGCCGGCGGTGGTTCCGTTGTCGTTTGCCCAGAGCCGGTTATGGTTCATCGACCAGTTGCAGGGGCCCTCACCGCTTTACAACGTGGTGCTGCCGTTGCGGTTGGCCGGGCCGCTTGATGTGGACGCGCTGGGTGCGGCACTGGTGGATGTGGTGGGCCGCCACGAGAGCCTGCGCACGCTGTTCCCGGCGGTCGAGGGGGTACCGCGGCAGCTGGTAGTGCCCGCCGAGCAGGCCGATTTCGGTTGGGACGTCATCGATGCCACCGGCTGGCCGGCAGGCCGGCTGCAGGAGGCTATCCGCGCTACCGTGAGTTACGGATTTGACCTGGCTGCCGAGATCCCGTTGCGGGCAAGGCTTTTCCGCGTCGCCGAGGACGAACACGTGATAGTGGCGGTGGTGCACGAAATCGCCGCTGATGGTTGGTCGACGACCCGGCTGGTGCGTGACCTGGGGGTGGCCTATGCCAGCCGGTGCGAGGGGCAACCCCCCGGCTGGACGCCATTGCCGGTGCAGTATGTCGATTACACGCTGTGGCAGCGCGCGCAGTTCGGCGATCTCGATGACACTGAAAGCCGCATCGCCGCGCAGGTGGCCTACTGGGAGCAGGCATTGGCCGGGATGCCCGAGCGGCTGCAGCTGCCCACCGATCGGCCCTACCCGCCGGTGGCCGATCAGCGCGGCGCCAGGGTGGCGGTGCAGTGGCCGGCGCTATTGCAGCAGCAGGTTGCCCGTGTTGGCCGCGAGCACAACGCGACCGGTTTCATGGTGACGCAGGCCGCCCTGGCGGTGGTGCTGTCCAAGCTCAGCGCCAGCAGCGATGTGGCAGTGGGCTTCCCGATTGCCGGGCGCCGCGACCCGGCACTGGATGAGCTGGTGGGCTTTTTCGTCAACACCTTGGTGCTGCGCGTCGATCTAGCCGGCGATCCCACCGTGGCCGAGCTGCTGGCTCAGGTGCGAGCACGCAGCCTGGCCGCCTACGAGCACCAAGACGTGCCCTTCGAGGTGCTCGTCGAGCGGCTCAACCCCGCGCGGTCGCTGGCCCATCACCCGCTGGTTCAGGTGGTGTTCGCCTGGAACAACTTCCCCGGGCAAATCGAAGTCCCCGCGACGGGGCTGAGTTTGGGCGATCTTCAGGTCACGCCGCTGGTCGGCGACACCCAAACCGCGAAGATGGATGTGGTCTTCTTCCTCAAGGAATCCTGGACCGAGGCCGGTGAGCCCGCCGGGATTTCCGGGACGGTGGAATATCGCACCGACGTGTTCGACCCGGCCAGCATCGAGGCGTTGATCGAGCGGTTGGAGCGCGTGTTGGCGGCGATGACCGCCGATCCCACCCGGCGGCTGTCGTCGGTGGATTTGCTTGGCGAGGGTGAGCATGCCCGCTTGGATCGGATCGGTAACCGGGCGGCGTTGACCCGACCCGCACCGCCGCCGGTGTCGATTCCGGTGTTGTTCGCCGCGCAGGTGGCTCGCGCCCCGGAGGCGGTCGCGCTGACGTGCGGAGGCCGCTCGATGACCTACCGCGAGCTTGATGAGTCGTCGAACCGGTTGGCGCACTTGCTCGTCGACCAGGGAGTGGGCTCGGGGGCGCCGGTGGCACTGCTGTTTTCCCGGTCGATGGAGGCGGTCGTGGCGATTCTGGCGGTGCTCAAGGCCGGGGCGGCGTATCTGCCGATTGACCCGGGCGCGCCGGCGGAACGGATCGGATTCCTGCTCGACGACGCTCAGCCGACCGCGGCGATCACCACGGCGGACCTGCGCGTGCGTCTCGACGGGCGTCAGCTGCTGGTCATCGATGTCAACGATCCCCGCGTGGACACCTACCCGTGCACGGGTGTGCCGGGGCCGGCCCCGGATGCCATCGCCTATTTGATCTACACCTCGGGCACCACCGGCGTGCCCAAGGGAGTGGCGATCACCCATCACAACCTCACCCAGCACCTGGAGTCGTTGAACGCCGGCCTGCCGCCCGGACGAGTGTGGACGCAATGCCATCCCTACGTCTTTGACTTCTCGGTGTGGGAGATCTGGGGCGCGTTACTGCACGGCGGGCGCCTAGTGGTGGTGCCCGAGTCGGTGACGAGTTCCCCGGAAGAGTTTCATGCCTTGATGGTGGCGGAGCAGGTCAGCGTGTTGACCCAGACACCGTCGGCGGTGGCGGCGTTGCCGGTTGAGGGATTGGAGTCGGTGGCGCTGCTGGTGGGTGGCGAGGCCTGCTCGGCCGAGGTGGTGGATCGCTGGGCGCCGGGGCGGGTGATGGTCAATGCCTATGGCCCGACCGAGGTCACGATATACGCGGCGATGAGCGCGCCGCTGGCGGCGGGTTCGGGTGTGGTGCCGATCGGCGCGCCGGTGTCAGGGGCGGCATTGTTCGTGCTGGATAGCTGGCTGCGGCCCGTTCCCGCGGGAGTCGTCGGGGAGTTGTACGTGGCCGGTGGGGGGCTGGCGAACGGATATGTGGGCCGGGCTTCGTTGACCGGGTCGCGGTTTGTGGCGTGCCCGTTCGGGGCGCCGGGGACGCGGATGTATCGCACCGGAGACTTGGTGTGGTGGGGTGCTGACGGGCAGCTGCGGTATCTGGGACGTGCCGATGAACAGGTCAAGATCCGCGGGTATCGCATCGAGCTGGGGGAGATTCAGGCCGCTCTGGCAGCGCTGGACGGGGTGCAGCAGGCGGTAGTGGTAGCCCGCGAGGACCGCCCGGGCGACAAACGCCTGGTCGGCTACGTGACCGGGACAGCTAGCCCGGCCGAGCTACGCAGCGCGCTGGGCGAGCGGTTGCCGGAGTACATGGTGCCGGCCGCGGTGGTGGTGTTGGCGGCGCTGCCGCTCACGCCCAATGGCAAACTCGATGCCCGCGCCCTGCCGGCGCCCGCGTATCAGAACGCCGGTTATCGCGCTCCGGCCAGCCCGGTTGAGGAGATCTTGGCCGGCGTGTTCGCCGAGGTGTTGGGGACCGACGAGGTCGGTGTCGATGACTCGTTCTTCGATGCGGGCGGGGATTCGTTGTTGGCGATGCGTCTCGTCGCCGCGATAGAGATGGGTTTGGGCGCCGAGTTGTCGGTGCGCACGGTGTTCGAGGCGCCCACGGTGGCCCAGTTGGCGTTGCGTGTGGGTGGCGACGGGGGTCGGCGCGAGCCGTTGGTGGCCCTCGAGCGGCCCGCGGTGGTGCCGTTGTCGTTTGCCCAGCAGCGGTTGTGGTTCGTCGACCAGTTGCTGGGGCCGTCACCGGTCTACAACATGGCGGCGGCGTTGCGGCTCAGTGGGCACCTGGACGCCGAGGCGTTGGGGGCGGCGCTGGCCGATGTGGTGGCTCGCCAGGAAAGCCTGCGCACCTTGTTCCCCGCGGTCGAGGGGATACCACGGCAGGTGGTGATCCCGGCCGACCGGGCCGACTTCGGCTGGCAGGTCGTCGATGCCACCGGCTGGCCGGTGGACCGGCTGCAGGATGCCATCGATCCCACGGTGCGGCACTCGTTTGATTTGGCGACCGAGATCCCGTTGCGGGCAAGGCTTTTCCGTGTCGCTGAGGATGAGCATGTGTTGGTGGCCGTGATGCACCATATCGCCGGCGACGGCTTGTCGATGGCCCCGCTGGTGGCTGATCTGGGGGTGGCCTATGCCGCCCGGTGTGCCGGGCGGGCGCCGGGGTGGGCGCCGTTGGCGGTGCAGTACGTCGATTACACGTTGTGGCAGCGCGCCCAGCTCGGGGATGTGGCCGATGCCGACAGCCCGATCGCCGCGCAGCTGGCTTATTGGGAGCAGGAGCTGGCCGGGCTGCCCGAGCGGCTGGCGTTGCCCACCGATCGGCCCTACCCGCCGGTGGCCGATTACCGCGGCGCCAGTGTGATCGTGGACTGGCCCGCCGAGCTGCAGCAACGGGTGCGCGCGCTGGCTCGCGAGCACAACGCGACCAGCTTCATGGTGATCCAGGCCGCCCTGGCGGTGCTGCTGGGCAAGCTCAGCGCCAGCAGTGATGTGGCAGTTGGGTTCTCGATCGCCGGGCGTGACGATCCCGCACTCGATGAGCTGGTGGGATTCTTCGTCAACACCTTGGTGCTGCGTGTCGATTTGTCGGGTGACCCCAGCTTCACCGAAGCCCTCGACCAGGTGCGTGCCCGCAGCCTGGCCGCCTACGAGCACCAGGATGTGCCCTTCGAGTTACTCGTCGAGCGGCTCAACCCCACCCGCAGCCTGGCCCATCATCCGCTGGTGCAGGTCGCGCTGGCTTGGCAAAACTTCGCCGGGCCCGACAATGACCTGGCCGCCGGGGGGCTGGCTTTGGGTGATTTGCAGGTCACACCGCTATCGGCGGACACGCGGGTCGCCCGCATGGATCTGACCTTCACGCTGGCCGAACGTTTCGGCGAGGGCGGCCAGCCCGCCGGGATCGCCGGGTCGGTGGAGTATCGCACCGACGTGTTCGACGCGGCCAGCATCGAGGCGTTGATCGAGCGGTTGGGCCGCGTCTTGGCGGCCGTGAGTGCCGACCCCAGCCAGCACTTGTCAGCGGTCGATCTACTCGACGAGCGTGAGCACGCCCACCTCGACGGGATCGGCAACCGGGCCGCGTTGACCGCGCCGCAGTCCACCGCGGTGTCGATTCCGACGCTGTTCGCTGCGCAGGTGGCGCGCACGCCCGAGGCGGTGGCGATCACCTGCGACGGCCACTCGATGACCTACCGGGGCCTCGACGAGGCATCTGACCGGTTGGCGCATCTGCTGGCCGGCCATGGGGCGTGCCCGGGACAGACTGTGGCACTGCTGCTTTCCCGTTCCGCCGAGGCGATCGTGGCGATCTTGGCGGTGCTCAAAACCGGGGCAGCCTACCTGCCGCTCGACCCCGCGCATCCCGACGCGCGAATCGAATTCATCCTGGCCGACGTCGCGCCGATCGCCGCGCTCACCACCGCCGAGCTCGCCGACCGGTTCGACAAGTACTCGTGTGACCTGGTGGTCATCGACGTCAAGGACGCCCAGATCAAGGACGCCCGAATCAACGGCTACCCGTGCACCGACCTGTCGGCGCCGGCCCCCGACGACATCGCCTACCTCATCTACACGTCTGGCACCACCGGTGTGCCCAAAGGCGTTGCCATCACCCATCACAACGTCACCCAGATGTTCGGGCCGCCGGATATCCACCTGCCGGCGGGGCCGTCGACGCTGGGGCATTCCTTGGCCTTCGACGCCTCGGTGGAAGAGATCTGGCGTGCGTTGTTCCACGGCGGGCGGCTGGTAGTGGTGCCCGAGTCGGTGACACGCTCGGCCGAAGACTTGCATGCCTTGCTCGTCGCTGAGCAGGTCAAGACATCGAGTCAGTCGCCGTCTCCGCTGGCGATGCTGTCCCCTGAGGGATTGGAGTCGATGGCGCTGCTGGTGGCCGGTGAGGCGTGCCCGGCCGAGCTGGTGGATCGGTGGGCGCCCGGGCGGGTGATGGTCAATGAATACGGCCCGACCGAAACCACGGTGTGTGCATCCAGGAGTGCGCCGTTGGTCGCCGGTTCGGGCGCGCCGCCGATCGGCTCGCCGCTCCCAGGCGCCGCGTTGTTCGTGCTGGATCAGTGGGCGCGTCCAGTGCCGGTCGGGGTCGTCGGGGAGTTGTATGTGGCCGGTGTCGGAGTCGGGGTCGGCTATATGTTCCGCGCGGGATTGACCGCATCGCGGTTTGTTGCCTGCCCGTTCGGGGCGCCGGGGACACGGATGTATCGCACCGGAGACCTGGTGAAGTGGGGCCCCGATGGGCAACTGCAGTACCTGGGCCGCGCCGACGAGCAAGTCAAAATCCGTGGTTACCGCATCGAACTCGGAGAAGTTCGCGCCGCCCTGGCCGCACTCGACGGCGTAGATCAGGTGGCGGTGATCGCGCGCGAGGACCGCCCCGGTGACAAGCGCCTGATCGGCTACATCACCGGCACTGCAGATCCGGCCGAAAGCCGCACAAAGCTCATGCAGCGACTCCCGGCCTACATGGTGCCCGCCGCGGTCGTGGTGATCGACGCACTGCCGCTGACGGTCAACGGCAAACTCGACACCCGCGCCCTGCCGGCGCCGGAATACCAACGGGGCGATCGCTATTGCGCCCCGACCACTCCCACCGAGGAGATCATGGCCGGCATTTACGCCCAGATACTCGGCCTCGAACGGGTCGGGGTCGACGACTCCTTCTTCGATTTGGGCGGGGATTCGCTGTCGGCGATGCGCCTGATCGCCGCGATCAACACCAGCCTCGACGCCAAGCTAGCGGTGCGCACACTATTCCAGGCGCCGTCCGTGCGGAGTTTGAGTCAGCAGCTGGACCAAGATGCTGGCGAGGTGGAACTAGTCCCCGTTGAGTTCCTCAAAGAGGGCGCGGGTCGCCCGATGTTCTGCATCCATCCCGCGGGTGGGCTGGTCTGGCCGTATTACGCTCTCGGCGATTACTTGGACTGCCCGATCATTGGCATTCAACAAACCCCGCAAAATGGCGAGGCTGAACCCGAGTCAATCCGCGAGATGGCGGTAACCTACGCCGACCGGATCCAAGGGGTTGATCCAACCGGGCCCTACAACCTTCTCGGTTGGTCGTTTGGCGGCATTGTCGCGCATGAAATTGCCATCGAGCTGCAGCGGCGCGGATGCGTAATCGCAAACCTTGTCCTTCTCGACGCTTTACTCATCACCGACAGCAGCGTCGATCTACCAAACCTGGCCGAGCAGGACGTGCTGGAAGAGGTCTTGCGGTTGTGTCACATAGAGATGCCCGATCAGGATGAGCCGCTTACTTTTGAGCGGGCGGAAGGACTGCTTCGCGAACGAGGAATTGTCGAATTTGCTCGGTACAAACAACTGGTCGATTTCGGCGTTCAGAACATCAACCGTAACCAGGCATTGGCTCAAGTCCACGAACCCGGTGTCTTCGATGGGGACATAACCCTATTCTCCGCCATGGAGGATAAGGGGGATCAGGGCTCGTGTCCTACGCAAAGTTGGCGACCTTACGTTACTGGCGACATCAGCAGCTACCCGGTCGAGTGTGCGCACCTGGATATGTTGACTGCCGAATCGCTCGTCCAGTACGGACAACACATCAAAGCCCTGATAGAAACCGAGCCTGCGTGCATAGATTAAAAGCACCAAAAGCGCCTTGAACGCACCCGGACAATACCGCCATCACACTCACGAAAGAGCTGGGCTCCATGCGAAAATTCGAGAAGGGTCGGTGTGGTCGCGTTGTGGTGAGTGATACCCAGACGCAGGGATTCGCTCTTCGAACGCGCATTTGGCGCTATGGCGACGCGGCGAAATAGCGGTTCCTAATGTCCGTCGAACCGACCACATTGCACCATACGACGCGGCGCATTCCGGCTTTGTTGCGGTCCCGCCGGTTCGTCGCCGTAGTTGTCGCGATCGGCGGCATACAGCTGATGGTGTCGATGGACGGCCCCGTCGCGATCTTTGCGCTTCCCAGGATCCAGAACGAGCTCGGCTTATCGGATGCCGCGCGGAGTTGGGTGATCACCGCCTACATGCTGACCTTTGGCGGTTTGATGCTGCTGGGCGGCCGCCTGGGTGACGCTATCGGCCGCAAACGTGCTTTCATCGTCGGGGTCGCGCTGTTCACTTTCGCCTCGATGCTGTGCGGCGTCGCCTGGGACGGGGGCGTGCTGATATCGGCACGGCTGCTGCACGGCGGGGCCGCCGCAATCACCACACCGACGATTCTGGCGCTAATAGCGACCACGTTCCCGACGGGACCGGAACGTAACTTTGCGACGGCGGTGTTCGGCGCAACGTCTGGTCTCGGTGGGGTGCTGGGCCTGGTGGTGGGCGGGGCACTCACCGACATGTCCTGGCGCCTGGCGTTTTTGGTAAACGTGCCGATCGGTCTGGCCGTGATTTACCTCGCCGTCAACACGTTGCAGGAGACCCAGAAGGAGCGGATGAAGCTCGACAGCGCCGGGGCTGTGCTGGCCACCTTCACCTGTACCGCCGCAGTGTTCGGCCTCTCGATCGGCCCGGAGAAGGGGTGGCTGTCGGCCGTCACGCTCGGTTCGGGCGTGACGGCTCTGGCCGCTTTCGTGGCGTTCCTCGTCGTCGAGCGCAGGGCCGAGAACCCCCTCGTGCCGTTCAGCCTGTTCCTCGACCGCAACCGGCTGGCCACATTCGCATCCATGTTCCTTGCCGGTGGGATATTTTTCACCCTGACTGTGGTGGTCGGCCTGTATGTGCAGACCATCATGGGCTACAGCCCGCTGCGCGCCGGCATCGCCTTCGTCCCGTTCGGCATCGCGATGGCCATCGGGGTGGCCGTGGCGTCCAAGCTGGTGACGTGGTTCCCGCCCCGGGTGGTGGTAATCGCCAGCGGCGGCCTGATTCTGGGCGCGGCGCTGTACGGCTCGACCTTCAACCGGGGCACGCCGTACTTCCCGAATCTTGTGTTGCCGCTCATCGTTGGCGCTATCGGTATCGGGGCGGTCTTCGTCTCGCTCACGCTATCGGTGATCGCCTCCGTCGATTCGGACCGGATCGGGCCCACCTCGGCGATTTCGATGATGCTGCAGACCTTGGGTGGACCGCTGGTGCTGGTCGTCATCCAGGTCGCCATCACGTCGCGCACGCTGCACCTCGGCGGCACCCTCCGGCCGGTGAAGTTCATGAACGCCGCCCAGTTGCATGCGCTGGACCGCGGCTACACCTACGGCCTGTTGTGGTTGGCCGGAGTGGTCGTGCTACTGGGTGGGGTGGCGCTGCTAATCGGGTACACCGCCGCGCAGGTAGCCCGCGCGCAGGAAGTCAAGGAAGCCATCGACGCCGGGGGGCTTTAGCTGGTCGTCGTCGGCTACGTCTACTGGACGCCGAGCGGCACGGTCGCGGTACAGTCCTCTCCGGCGGCCCGCCGCGTAATACCCAACTCCCGTAGGTCGACGAAAAGTGCTGTCGCGGAATCTAATCCGTGCCAAAAGACTCATTTTCGGTAGCGTTATTTATTGCCGGTACCGGAGCCACCACTCTGTCGCCTTGCGTTCACCACTCTATGTGCGGGTCCTGACTACGCTACCGACTTGATAAGCCTGACAACAGGATTGAAAGCCACGACGCTCGGGGCATGCACTTCGTCGAGGCCCTTTCCGGGCGCAGCCCTAGCGCGCACGGTCGGTTGCAGCGAGTGCACCGACCCATTCGGCTCATGCCAAAGCGAAATCATGGAGGACCGGTGAGTATCACCCCGTTCTACTACACAACCGACGGCACCCCCGCGACTGACAAGCCACTCGGTCGCTGCCGCAAGGAGGCGAAATGACTGCCCAACTGATCGACGACGCCATGCAGCGCTCGCCTTCGACCGATTACTCCGCCCCGATGGCCACCACGCCTGTCACTCCTGTTGCGGTGATCGGCATGGCGTGTCGGCTTCCCGGCGGCATCGACTCGCCGGATCAGTTGTGGGAAGCGTTGTTACGCGGCGATGACCTGGTCACCGAAATACCGCCCGACCGCTGGGACGCCGACGAGTACTACGACCCGGAACCCGGTGTGCCGGGCCGGTCGGTATCGCGGTGGGGCGCCTTCATCGACGACGTCGCCGGTTTCGATTCCGAGTTCTTCGGGATCAACGAGCGAGAAGCGACCGCGATGGATCCGCAACACCGGTTGCTGCTGGAGACCTCGTGGGAGGCCATGGAACACGCCGGTCTCACGAGGGAGCGCATCGCTGACTCACTGACCGGTGTGTTCCTGGGGTTGACGCATGGCGACTACCAATTGCTGGCCGCCGACGCGCACTCCGTGGAGGGGGCATATGGCTTCTCCGGCAACAGCTTCAGCCTGGCGTCCGGGCGCATCGCCTACGCCTTGGGGGTCCACGGTCCCGCATTGACGGTGGACACGGCGTGTTCTTCCGGCCTGACGGCGATACACCTGGCCTGCCGCAGCCTGCACGAGCGTGAAACCGACCTCGCGCTGGCCGGCGGGGCCACGCTGGCGTTGGATCCGCGGAAATTCTCCGCCGGGTCGGCCGAGGGCATGCTGTCGCCGACCGGATGCTGCCACGCCTTCGACGTCGCGGCGGACGGGTTCGTGGGCGGGGAGGGCAGCGTCATGCTGCTGCTCAAGCGGTTGGCGGACGCGCAACGCGACGGGGACCGAATCCTGGCGGTGCTGCGCGGGACCGCTGCTAACCAGGACGGACACACCGTGAACATCGCGACACCATCGGAGACCGCCCAGACAGCCGTATATCAGGCGGCGTTAGCCGCCGCGGGTGTGGACGCCCGCACGGTCGGCATGGTCGAGGCGCACGGCCCCGGCACCCCGGTGGGTGACCCGATCGAATACGCCAGTTTGGCCAACGTCTATGGCGTCGACGGCCCCTGCGCGTTGGCGTCGGTGAAGACCAATTTCGGGCATACCCAAGCGGCCTCCGGAGCGCTCGGGCTGCTAAAGGCCATCCTCGCCCTGCAACACGGTGTGGTTCCCCGGAATCTGCACTTCACCCGGCTACCCGATCACCTTGCCCGAATAGATACGAAGCTGTTTGTGCCGCAGGAAAATACACGGTGGGTCACGAACGGCCATCACCCGCGGCGGGCGGCGGTCTCGTCGTATGGGCTATCGGGAACCAACGTGCACGCCATCGTGGAACAAGCACCTGAACAGGTTCTCGAAGCCGCTGTGCCCGAGGGTGTCTCACCCGAGGCTTCGACGACGGCGTCTCTGCTGTTTCCACTGTCGTCCACCTCGGCCGACGAACTGCGCCGCACCGCCGGCCGGCTGGCCGATTGGGTGCGAGCACATGACGACCTGGCGCTGCCCGACCTTGCCTATACCCTGGCACGTCGGCGCGCGCACCGCCCGGTACGCACCGCCGCCATAGCCGGCAACCGGAGCGAACTCGCAGAGGCCCTGCGCGAGATTGCCGACGGCGACACTCCGTATCCGGCCGCGGTCGGACAGGACGACCGCGGACCGGTATGGGTGTTTTCCGGGCAGGGTTCGCAATGGGCGGCGATGGGCGCCGACCTGTTGGCGAACGAACCGGTGTTCGCCGCCACCGTCGCGCAAGCCGAGCCGCTGATCGCCCGGGAGTCCGGATTCTCGGTGACCAACGCGATCTCGGCGCCGCAGACCGTGACCGGTCAAGACCGGGTCCAACCGACGCTGTTCACCATGCAGGTCGCCCTGGCCGCCACGATGAAGGCCTACGGGGTGCGCCCGGGGGCGGTCATCGGGCACTCTCTCGGTGAGGCCGGGGCAGCTGTCGCCGCGGGCGCGTTATCGCTGGAAGACGGGGTGCGCGTGATCTGCCGGCGCTCGCGGCTGATGACTCGCGTCGCCGGTGCCGGTGCCACGGCTTCGGTGGAATTGCCTGCGCAGCAGGTGCTTTCGGAACTGACGGCACGCGGTATCAACGATGTCGTGGTGGCGGTCGTGGCCTCGCCGCAGTCCACGGTGATCGCCGGCGCCGCGCAAACGGTTCACGACCTGGTCGCGGCCTGGGAGCAGCGCGACGTGATGGCGCGCGAGGTTCCCACCGATGTCGCCTTCCATTCGCCTCAGGTCGATCCGATCATGGACGAATTGATCGACGTGCTCGCCGACATCAGCCCGATGACACCGCAAATGCCCTTCTACTCGGCGACCCTGTTCGATCCGCGGGAGCAGCCGGTGTGCGATGCCCGCTATTGGGCGAACAACATGCGCCGTATGGTGCGGTTCGCCACGGCAGTGCAGGCAGCTCTCGAGGACGGCTACCGGGTCTTTGCCGAGCTGTCGCCACACCCGCTACTTGTCCGCGCCCTCGAGCAGACCGCCCGCAACCGCGAGATGCCCATGGCCGCTCTGGCCGGTATGCGCCGCGAACAGAAGCTTCCGCACGGCCTGCGTGGATTTGTGGCGGACCTGCACACCGCGGGCGCGGCGGTCGATTTCTCGGTGCTCTACCCGAGCGGGCGGCTGGTCGATGCACCGCTGCCGACGTGGACGCACCGGCGGCTGTGGTTGAGCGGCGGGGGCCAGGAATCCCCGACACATGGTGGTTGCACCGTCGCAGTGCACCCCCTGCTGGGCTCGCATGTGCGCTTGGACGAGGAACCGGAACGCCACGTCTGGCAGGCCGAGGTCGGCACCGCCGCCCACCCCTGGCTCGCGGACCACCGGCTTCGGGACGTGCCCATGCTGCCGGGAGCCGCTTACTGCGAGATGGCGCTGGCGGCGGCGCGTACCGTGCTGGGCGAGGCGGCTGAGGTTCGTGACATCCGCTTCGAGCAGGCGCTCCTGCTGGAGGAGCTGACCACGATCGGCGCCTCGGGGTCGTTGTCCTCGCCTGGCGTTGTCGACTTCACCGTGGAGTCACATCAGGGCGCCGAAAAGGCGCGGCATGCTTCCGCCGTCCTCCACGTCGCGGAGGACGAGCAGCCACTTGCGCACGACATGTCCGCACTACTTGCGGCGCATCCGGGTTGTGACGACGGCGCAGAAGTGCGCAAGCGCATGGACGAGCGGGGCGTCCACTACGGTCCCGCGTTCGCCGGTCTCGGCGCCGTGCACACCGGCGGTGGGGCGACGGGCACCGTGCTGGCCGAGGTGGCGCTACCCCGCCAAATCCGCTCGCAGC
This sequence comes from Mycobacterium sp. 1245499.0, assembly GCF_001673615.1. Classification (NCBI taxonomy): domain Bacteria; kingdom Bacillati; phylum Actinomycetota; class Actinomycetes; order Mycobacteriales; family Mycobacteriaceae; genus Mycobacterium; species Mycobacterium sp. 1245499.0. The sequence goes on along the minus strand of NZ_LZMG01000156.1, from coordinate 503 downwards.
AAGCGGCTTACAGCGTGCATCCCGCACTGCTGGATGCGTGTTTTCAGTCCGTGGAGGCTCATCCGGACGTTCAGGCCCTGGGCGAAGGCGCGCTCGGATTGGTATTGGGTATTCGCCTCCTGCGCGCCTACAGCGCTGCCCGCAACGTCCATTACTGCTACACACGGGTGACGAAAGCCGATACCTCCGGGGTCGAGGCCGACATCGACCTGCTCGACGAGCACGGGGCGGTCCTGGTCACCGTGCAGGGGCTGCGGGTGGGCACCAGCGCGTCGGGGAGCGGCAATGACGATCGGCTGCTGGCCGAGCGGCTGTTGACCATCGAATGGCGGCAACGAGAATTGCCCGAGCTGGACCACACCGACGCCGGAAGCTGGCTGCTGATCGGCACCAGCGCCACCGCCGACGTGGTGGCCAGCACATTGGCCGACGCGCTGAAGAACCATGGGGTGCAGTGCACCACCATGTCCTGGCCGCAGCAGGCCGACCACACCTCCAACTCC
>NZ_LZMG01000155.1:0-14492 GCF_001673615.1 Mycobacterium sp. 1245499.0 | reverse complement strand
CCGAGCGCGACATCGCGTCCCGGCTGCACGTCGTGCTGCCGGGCTCACCGAACCGCGGAATGTTCGGCGGCGACGGCGCTTACGGCGAGGCCAAGTCGGCGCTGGACGCCTTGGTGAGTCGTTGGCACGCCGAGTCGTCCTGGGCGGCCCGGGTCAGCCTGGCGCACGCGCTGATCGGGTGGACCCGCGGCACCGGGCTGATGGGCCACAACGACGCGATCGTGGACGCGGTCGAGGAGGCCGGCGTCACCACCTACTCGACCGACGAGATGGCGGCAATGCTGCTGTCCCTCTGCGACGTCGAGTCGAAGGTGGCCGCGGCGGGTGCGCCGATCAAGGCGGACCTGACCGGTGGGTTGGGCGAGGCCAACCTCGACATGGCCGAGCTGGCCGCCAAGGCCCGGGAGCAGGCCACGTCGGCATCGGACGACGCGGCCGACGAGGCCGCCGCCGAGGGCACCATCGCCGCGCTGCCGTCGCCGCCGAACATTCCGCGGTTCGGTGAGCCCGGCAGCACGACGTGCAGCCGGGACGCGATGTCGCGCTCGGCGCCGATCTTCGACAGCCCACCGATGAGGCGCTGCACCGCCCACAACAGCACCTTCATCTCCATCTCGGAGCGAGAGCCGGCCTCGGACAGGTCGCCGGCGACCCGCGGTGCGGCGAACGGGAACAGCAGCGTCGGGGTCTGGGCGTCCTTGATGTGAATCGACTGCGGCCCAAGGCTTTCGGTCTGCTCGGTGCCCACCCATTCGACCAGCGCGTCGATGTCGGAGTAGGACGCCATGTTGGCGGCCACCACCCACAGCGCCGCGCCATACCGGGCGTGGTCGCGGTAGAGCCCGCGGTAGAACGCCAGCCGCTCGTCGTCGAGCTTGGACGTGGTGGCGATGACGGTGGCTCCGCCGTCGAGCAAGCGCCCGACGACCGATGCGGCGATCGAACCCTTGGACGCGCCCGTCACCACGGCGACTTCGCTGCTGTACGGGCCCTGATCCGGGTTCTCGGCCCCGGCCGCGATGCGGCCGTACAACGACGCGTGGATCTGACGACCCGCGGACAGGGCCTTGCCCTGCCACCAGGTGGCCTGGGTGGCCACGACATGGCCTGCGCCCTCGAACCTTTCGGACAATTCCACCCACCGGGCATCGATGTCGCCCTCGTCGGTCAGCCACAGCTTGACCAGGTCCTCGCGCGCGCTGGCCCACCGGTCGTCGAACAGCACGGCTTTCTTCGGATCGAACACCGGTGCCACCAGCCGCGGCCAGTCGGCGCCGAGTTCGGCGGTCACCAGGTCGATGAGCTCGGCGTCGGTGGCCTTGGACAGGCTAGCCGACGCGCTGACCGGGTCATCCAGGCCCAGCTGGTTGAGCACCAGGCGCGCCGCCGAGGCCAGCACGCCGTCGCGGCCGGTGATCTGCTCGGTGAATTCGCCCAGCGCGGCGGCGTCGATGGTCGCACCGCCGACGCCACCGCCCGAAGATGGCAGCGCCACCGCGATACCGCGCCGCGCGGCGACGGATGCCACCGCGGCGTCGATCACCTTGTCGACGGAGGCGGCGTCGGCCAGTGCACCCTCGTGCAGGTGGCCCATGGCGCCACCCCGGACACTGGTGCCCTCGCGGGTTCCCAGCGCGACCTCCACGGTGACGTGCTTGGCCCAACCCTCGCCGAGCTCCCAGGTCTTCTTGACCCGCTCGGCGATGGCGGCGGGCCGCTTACCCGAGGGCCCCAGCACCGTGCGCAACTGATCGTTGATGGCGTCGGAAAGCACTGGGCCGTAAGGCTTGTAGGTGCGAGCCAGCTTGGTGACCTGCGCGCGCAGCCCGGCCAGGTCGGCTTCGGCGGCGCCGTCGATGGCGCCCAGGTTCAGCTCCGAGCCCAGGTCCACCAGCAGCTGGTTGCGTCGCGACGACGCGCCGTCGGTGATCGATTCGATCGAGTCCAGCTCCTCGATCTGGTCGATGCGCATCTTGGCCGACAGCGCGATCAGCGCCAGCGTGGCGTCGGCGGCATCGAACCCGATGTCGTCCGGCCGAGCGCCCGACGCCGCTCCGGCGCCAGCCGGAGCGACGGCGGGGGCGACATTAGGCAGGGGCGCCGCCTCCGCCGCGGATGCGGCGGAATCATCCGCCGCCGGCTCGTCCTCGGGTTCTGGCTCGGGGTCGGTGTCGGTGGCGAACAGCACCGCCGCGTCACGCTCGGCGTTGAGCACTTCGACTGTGCTGTGGGCGTATTCGGGCAGCTTGAGGGTGTTGGTGGCCAGGCCCGCGACGGTCGGCGCGGACTTCACCCCGATCTCGACGAACCGCTCCACGCCGAGACCGCCGGCGGCCTCCTCGGTGAACAGCAGGTCCTGGGTTTCGATCCAGCGCACCGGGCTGGCGAATTGCCATGCCAGCAGCTCGATCAGGACGATGCGGGCCATCTCGATGCGGCGCTCGGCGAGCCAGGTGTCGTAGTCGGCGAGGATCGGGTCGAGCGGCTCGGCCGGCACCAGGTCGCGGATCTCCTGGATGAAGTCGCGGTCCAGGGTGAACGGACGCGGCACCAGGTTCGGGATGTAGCGGCCGATGATGACGTCGGGATCCTTGTCGCGCGGCATGACCCGGTCCAGTGACCGCCGGAACTCCGCCACACCGACCCGCAGCACGCGCGAGTGGAAGGGCACGTCGATGCCGGGCACCAAGATGAATGAGCGCTTGCCGCCGGTGATCTCGCGGCGCCGCTCCACCTCTTCCTCGAGCGCTTCCAGGCCGCGCACCGTGCCGGCGATCGCGTACTGGGAACCGCGCAGGTTGAAGTTGACGATCTCCAGGAACTCGCCCGTGCGCTCGGCGATTTCCGCGACAAAACCCGGCACCTCGTCGTCGGGCAGGTCGATCTGCGACGGCCGGATCGCCGCCAGCCGGTAGTTGGACCGGCCCAGCTCGTCGCGCGGGACGATGTCGTGCATCTTCGAGCCGCGATGAAACACGGTCTCCAGCAAGGCTTCCAGCTCGTAGATGCCCGTCACGCAGGCCAGCGCGGTGTACTCACCGACGGAGTGGCCGCAGGCGATCGCGCCCTCCACGAAGGCGCCCTGCTCGCGCATCTCGGCGACCTGCGCGGCGGCCACCGTGGCCATCGCGACCTGGGTGAACTGCGTCAGGTACAGCACGCCCTCGGGGTGGTTGTAGTGCACACCGCTGGCGATGATGCTGGTCGGGTTGTCCCGGACCACGTGCAGCACCGAGAAGCCGAGGGTCTCGCGGGTGAACTTGTCGGCCTTGTCCCACACCTTGCGGGCGGCCTTGGACCGGGCCCGCACGTCCATGCCCATGCCCTTGTGCTGAATGCCCTGGCCGGGGAAGGCGTAGACGGTGTGCGGGGCCGCCAGGCGGGCCGTCGCCGACATCACCAGATCCGATCCGACCTTGGCGGCGACCTCCAAAACCTCGGCGCCCTGGTCGATTCCGACGCGGTCGACGCGGAACGCGACCTCGTCGCCGGGGCGCACCATGCCCAGGAAGCGGGCGGTCCAGCCGATCAGCCGCGCCGGCGGGCGGGCCTGGCCATCGGTGGCGGTCACCGCGTGCTGGGCGGCGGCCGACAGCCACATGCCGTGCACGATCGGCGATTCCAGGCCGGCCAGCAGCGCGGCGGCCCGGTCGGTGTGAATGGGGTTGTGGTCACCGGAGACCACCGCGAACGGACGCATGTCGACCGGAGCGGTGATGGAGACGTCGCGGCGGCGTCGACGCGGGGTGTCGGTCGCGTTCGGCGAGACCGCACCACCCGCGCGGGTCGGGTCGGCCAGTTCGGCGGCGCCGGTGCGACCCAGGATGGCGAAACGCTCGGCAAGGGTGGCGATCACCTGACCGTCGGTGTCGGCGATGGTCACCGAGACGGGGACCACGCGTCCCATGTCCGTGTCGATGGCCGCCGAAGCCGTTGCGGCGATGGTCAATTGGGACCGGACCTTCGGCAGGCTGCCAACCATGTGGGCGGCGTGATCCAGGTGCACCAGGCTCAGCAGTCCCTCGACGACCGGGACGCCGGCATCGGTGACGGCCGAGCCGATCGCCGAGAAGACGGCCGGCCAGCATGGCCCGACGAGCGCGTCGGGCACGGTGGTGAGGCTGGGCGCCAACGGTTCTCCGAAGGTTGCCGTGACACCGGTGTGGTCGGCGACCCGCTCGGGGTCCCAGTCGACGGTGACGGTGGCCGTGCCGTCGGTCACCGCGGGCAAGAAGTCCGGGCCGTCGACGCCGGCCGCGATGGCCAGCACCGCCCGCATGGCCGTGGCGGCGTCCTCGGTGGAGACCACCGGGGTGGCGCCGTCAACGGTGTTGGGCGGCAACGTGAATGGGATGTCGATCCAGGTGCCCGAGACGGGCACACTGAGGACGACGCGGTCGCCTTCGACCTGCAGCCGCGCCCCGGTGGACGAATGGGTGGCGCGGCGGCTCTCGGGTCCGTCGTGCACCAGCCACTCGGCGGGGTCGGCGATGCGATGCACCGGGTTGGTCGCGGTGCGGCCGGCCCACTGGACGTCGGGGGCGTCCAGCACGACGGCCAGCGGCCCGGTGACGTCGGCGCGACCGGTCCGGCGTGACGTGACGGCCTTGGGCTCCAGTCCGGCGGCGAGCGCCTCGTCGATGGCCGCCTGCTCGAAGCGGTCCAGTAGCTCACCGATGGGCTCGTCCATCCGGGTGATGCCGGCGACGGCCGCGGTGCCCGGGATGATGCAGACCTGGTCGGCGTCGTAGCGGGCGTCGTGCGCCTGCCAGAGCGAGTCGCTGCGCCACCAACGCCGCACGTCCTTGTCGATCACCGGCACGAAGTTGACCGGCTTGCCCGGCGTCTTGCACAGGGTGACGAAGAACGGCACGTCGGCCGGGTGCAGCTGGACCGTCTCGGCGTCGGGGTAGCGGTCGACCAGCAGGTCAATCGCCGCCCCGGGGTTCTCCAGCAGGGCCTCGTCGTTGTACAGCGTCTCGATGGGGCCGAAATCCTGTGGGGCCAACCGCGCCTCGGCGCGTTGCAGCATCTGCTGGAAACGGTCGCGCCAGGTGTCGGCCAGCCACGGGCTGCCCGGCGAGGCGGTGTCGGCGGTGGAATCGCCGTCGCCGATGGCCAATTCGACGTAGCGCTGCAGCCATTGCAGGTAGGTCATCTCACCGACATCGCCGAAGTACGGCTTGGCGGTGTTGGCCATCGCGGCGATGATCTCGTCGCGACGCTCCGCGACGGCGTCCGCGTCACCGGCGACCTCGTCGAGCAGCCGGCCGCACCGCGAGGCGCTGTTGTCGATCTCGTGGATGTCCGCGCCGAGCTGGCTGCGGCTGGATGCCATTCCGCCCGAGGCTTTCCCGGCGCCGATCCACTGGTCGGTGCCCTGGGTTTCGACCAGCATGCGCTTGACCGACGGCGAGGTGGTCGCCTCCTTGGCGGCCATCGCCGCGGTGCCGACCAGGATGCCGTCGATGGGCATCAGCGGGAAGCCGTACGCCTGCGCCCAGCGCCCGGACAGGTATTCGGCCGCCCGCTCGGGCGTGCCGATGCCGCCGCCGACGCAGACGGTGATGTTGGGGCGCGACCGCAATTCCGAGTAGGTCGCCAACAGCAGGTCGTCGAGGTCTTCCCAGGAGTGGTGACCACCGGCGCGCCCGCCCTCGATGTGCGCGATCACCGGCTTGGTGGACACCTCGGTCGCGATGCGGATCACCGAGCGGATCTGCTCGACGGTGCCGGGCTTGAAGACGACGTGACTGATGCCGACCTCGCCGAGCTCCTCGATCAGCTCGACGGCCTCCTCCAGATCCGGGATGCCGGCGCTGATGACCAGGCCGTCGATGGCCGCGCCGGACTGGCGCGCCTTTTGCACCAGCCGCTTGCCGCCGACCTGCAACTTCCACAGGTACGGGTCCAGGAACAGCGCGTTGAACTGGTAGGTGCGGCCGTCCTCGAGCAGCCCGGCCAGCTGCTCGACGCGGTCGGCGAAGATCTCCTCGGTGACCTGCCCGCCACCGGCCAGCTCGGCCCAGTGACCGGCGTTGGCCGCGGCGGCCACGATCTTGGCGTCCACAGTGGTCGGGGTCATGCCGGCCAGCAGGATCGGCGAACGGCCGGTCAGCCGGGTGAATTTCGTCGAGAGCTTGACCCGCCCGTCGGGCAGGCGAACCAGCGTCGGGGCGTAGCTCGACCACGCCCGCGCCACCTCGGGGACGGCCCCGACGGTGAACAGGTTGCGCTGACCACCGCGGGTGGCGGCCGGCACGATGCCCACGCCCAGGCCGCGGATCACCGGCGCGGTCAACCGGGTCAGGATGTCGCCGGGGCCCAGGTCAAGAATCCAGCGAGCGCCCGCGTCGTTGACCCGGGTGATCTCCTCCACCCAGTCGACCGGACGCACCAGGATCGACTCGGTGAGCTGGCGGGCCAGCTCGACGTCCAGGCCGACCTTCTCGGCCCAGCCGCCGACGATGTCGATGCCGTCGGCCAGCCGGGGCGTGTGGAAGCCCACCTCGACCTGCACCGGATCGAAGACCGGCGCGAAGACGTCACCGCCGCGCAGCTTGTTCTTCCGGTCGGCCTCTTCCTTCTCCGAGATCTGCTGGCAGTACAGCTCGAAGCGGGACAACTGTTCCGGGGTGCCGGTGATGACGACCGAACGGCGGCCGTTGCGGATGGACAGGACGGGCGGCAGGACGGTGCGCACGTCCTGCGCGAACTCGTCGAGCAGCCGGCCGATGCGGTCGGGATCGGCGTTGGTGACCGACACCATCGGCGGGCGGTCGCCGAGGACCGAGATGCCGCGCCGGCGGGCCACCAGGGTCCCGGCCGCGCCGATCAGCTGGGCCAACGCCAGCAGCTCGACGTCGCGGGCGCCCCCGGCCTTGAGCGCCTCGACGGCGAGCACGCCCTGGGAATGTCCGGCCACGGCCACCGGGGGCGTCGCCTTGAGGTCCATCCCTTGGCGCGCCAGCGCGCGCACGGCCGCGATCTGGGTGAGCAGCACGCCCGGTATCGACACCGCGGCCGAGGTCAGGTGCTTGTCCGAGGGGACCGGATCTTCGGCCGCCAGGGCACGCACCCAGGTCAGCGGCTCGAAGCCGATCGGGCGGACCACGACGAGCTCCTTGGCCACCGGCTCGAGGACCAGGTTCACCTCGCCGACCAGCGTTGCCAGGTCGGACTCGATACCGGCCGACGACACCAGCTCTTCGAGGGTCTCCAGCCAGGCGCTGCCCTGGCCACCGAATGCGACGGCGTAGGGCTCGCCGGCCGTCAGGCGGTCGACAAGGGCGTGGGTGTCCCCGGCGTGTGGGGCCTTGCCTTGGCCGTCGCGGTCAGCGGACACCCGGTCGTGCTCGTGGATCGTCACCTTGTCTGTCTCCCCTGTATGCGTCTTTAGGTCTCGTCGTCTGGCGGTCACCACCGCCTGGCGGGCTTGGCGTCGATGCGGCGTGGTTCAGCGTCGAATCACTAGCCGGGAAACGGCTGGCCGGTGTGTTGTCGGCGGACCGCCCGAGTGGTGCACGGCGGCGCGACGGACTCCATCGGCTGTACTAAGAGTGTCATAAGGATCGGCGCTTGTTTCGCGTGCTGATTGGTTACTGGTGAGTTCTACGCATGGGTAACCGTGTCCTGGGTAACACGCGGTTTCACCTACGGCGCGGAGCCGATTCACAAACCCGCTGCGTGCAGGTGGTTACGGTCGAGTAGCTACAACTGCGCAGATCAAAGCAGTCTTGTTATCGAATCGTTACATAAAAATTTTGCGCCGCGGAGTGCCGTTGCGGCGCCCTCGGCGGCATCGGACGGCCGATGGCCGCGCGCACCCGTCGGGAAAACGAGCGAACGAGTGTTTGCTGGAAACTTTAAGAGTCGGCGTCCGGGCCGGGCCGGACGGCGGGATCGGAGACTAGGCCCACTGCCCGAATTGGGGCTTGAGGATCTCGTTGATGTCCACGCCGACGCCGCCGACGCTGCGTTTGTCGATTTCAACCTGGTGCAGGTTGGCCGCCGGGTGAGCGTACCCCTTGGGTGAACCCCAGTTGTGCTGCCAGAAGTAAGAGCCCAATCCGTCGTGCAGCGCCCAGTCGATCGTTTTCGAATTGGCGTACACGCCTGTGCGCTGATGACCGATCACCGACTCCCACGACCGCAGGTACGGCGCCACCTGGCTCTTGTACTGCTCGTAGGAGGGATCGTCGTCGATCGAGGCGTAAATGGGTGCGCTGGCGGGCCCACCGGCCGCGGCGTGCAGCTGCATCCCGCGCTGCGCGTGCTGCAGACCCGCGCTGGCACCGCCCAGCCAGTCCGCGGTGCTGGCCTTGCCGTACTGGTAGCAGGACACGATTTTGAGGCCATTGCTGTTGAGGTCATGCGCTTCGGCGACCTGGATCGGCTTGCCGAGCATCCAATTGCCGCCGGGGCGGCGGTCCGAGACATACCGGATCGCCCCCACCGCGCCCGCGGCCCTGATCTGGCTGGCCGGAATGACGCCGGCCGCGTAGTCCAGCAGGGTGCCCAGCGAGCCAGACGCCGGTGCGGCGCTCAGCGATGCGCCCGCAGCGCCCAGGCCCAGCAGGGCGGGGGTTGCGGCCGCGAATTTGAGCAGGTCACGTCGCGAAACGGAGGACACAAGCCACAGGGTACGACATAGACCCCATATGACACATTGATCACACGAGTCACATGTGCATCACAGTGCCGCATCGTTCGTTTGAACGGATCGGGGCGCGGGCAGCACGATGACGCTCACCGCCTCCAGTCCGCGACGAGCGGTCTGCTGGGCGATCTCCTCGATGAACAGCGCTGCCGCCGGGCTGATCGATGCCGCCCAGGCGCGGAACCCCTGCACGATCACCGGGTCGTGCTCCAAGAGCGGTTGCACTCCCCGCAGCACGCCGACCACGTCGTCGGGCAGCGGGTCGGTCAGCTGCTCGTCGATCCAACGGCGCGCAAGCTCCGCCGCCGCCGACTCGTCGTCGCCCAGCGCGATCACGTCGGCGGCCAGGTTGCGCAACCGACCGAACAGCACCTCGTGGCCCGGCGTCTCGGCCAGTCGCGACAGCAACGTGCTGGCCGCGTTCGGCAGCACCATTTGCCCGAACAAGGCGGGAACCGGTAGCTCCCACTCGTCGAACAGGTCCGCGTACATCGCGGCGACGGGCGCCGACAGCGGCGCGCTGAGCCGCCCGATCACGCCAATGCTGTCGCGGTGCGTCGTCGCCAACCGGTGCAGGATGTGCTCGTTGAGGTCGGCGCCGGAACACTGGGTGGCGGCGCAGGATTCGTCGATGGCCCGGATCAGTTGGTCGAGCCGCTCACGTTCTTGGATCAGCAGCGTACGGTGCTGGTCGAGCAGGCCGGCCAGCGTGCTGTGTCCGCCCTCCATCAGCCGGGCGATGTCGTTGATACCGACACCGAGGCTTCGCATCAGGTCGATGCGCAACAAATCGAGAACCTGCTCGACGCCGAAAACGCGGTAGCCGTTGGACAGATGTTCTGCGCGCAGCAGCCCAATTTTCTCGTAATGGCGAATACGGCCGGAAGCGATGCCGGTCAAGGCCGTGACGTCGCCGATCAGCAACTGCTCAGCCACTCCTTGACCTTACAACTGTTACAAGGTCTGTACTGGTCGGATGCAACACGGTCAGCTGATCGACCTGACCCGGCGCGCGTTGAAACTGGCGCGGGACAAGACGACCGACCTCGCACCCGGCCAGCACACCATCGACGCGCGGGACTACACGGGTATCGAGCGACACGACCGGGATCGCGCCATGCTGCTCGCCAGTCCTCAACTGGTCGGCTATGTCTCGGAACTTCCCGTCCCCGGCGCGTATTGCACCAAGACGGTGATGGGGCGGTCCATCCTGCTGACCAGAACCTCGGAGGGATCGGTCAAGGCGTTCGACAACGTGTGTCTGCACCGCCAGTCACAGGTGGCGACGGGATGCGGTATCGCCAAGCGGTTCACCTGCCCCTACCACGCCTGGACGTACGACAACACCGGGCACTTGGTGGCACTTCCGGGACGTGAGGGGTTCCCGGAAGTGACCGTCAAGTCCGACGGCCTGACCGAACTCCCGGCCACCGAGTTCGCTGGATTCCTTTGGGTGGCACTGGATCCCGGGGCGACATTGGATGTGGCCGCACACCTGGGCCCGCTCGCCGAGGAACTGGACTCCTGGGGCATCGGGCGCTGGTCGCCGCTGGGCGAGAAGGTGCTGGACTCCGCGATCAACTGGAAACTGGCCATCGACACCTTCGCCGAGAATTACCATTTCGCCACCGTCCATCAACAGACCTTCGCCACCGTTGCGCGCAGCAACTGCACGCTGTTCGACTCCTACGGGCCACACCACCGGTTGATCTTCCCGCTCAACACCATCCTCGAGCTCGAGGACGTGCCGGAGGATCAGTGGAATCCGTTCCACAACATGGTGGTGATCTATGCGCTGTTCCCCAACATCGTGCTGTCGGTGACCATCGCCAACGGTGAGCTGTTCCGCGTCTACCCCGGCGACCGGCCCGGCAGGTCAATCACCGTGCACCAGAACGCAACTCCGCAGGACCTCTCCGACGAGGCGGTGGCCGCCGGGGCTCAGGCCATCTTCGAATATGCACATGCCACCGTGCGCGACGAGGACTACCGGCTGGTCGAGCGGCTGCAAGCCAATCTGGAGTCCGGAGTCCGCGATCACCTGGTGTTCGGCCGCAACGAGCCGGGTTTGCAGCATCGCCACATCACGTGGGCCCGCGCGCTTTTGCGCTCAGCCGCCGTCGACTGACAGCACCGCGATAAGATCGTCGAGAAGCTTTGCCAGCGCGTCGTTTTCGACGGGCGCCGAGCTGAACAGCAGCTCAACGGCGTCCTTGCGGCGCCCGGCGGCCACCAGGGGTACCAGCTGATCCACCATCCTCTGCAGTCGGGGCTCCGGCGGTGTCAGGTTCGCGACAGTGGTGGACAGCACCTCGACGAGTTCCCAATCCCGGTATAGCGCCAGCGAGCGTTCGTTGAACGCGAAGCCCGTCACCGGTTCTCCCCACATGGTCCCACGGTAGCGGTAGGGGCCTTCCATGTATTCGATCGGCAGCCCGTGCGCCGGGGCGGGCACCAGCGGCTCGCCAACGAGATCTAATTGCAGTGTGGGACAGGTGATCCGGTGCCGATCCGGCATATACCGCGCCGGGGCGAGTGGTCGCACCAGCGGTCGCATGGCCTCCGGCCATCGCACGTAGCTGCTGACCGTGACCTCGATGTCTTCGGCGCATTGCGGCGCGATCGTGGGGTCTGGGTGGCTTGTCGTGATTCCGGTAAACGGTTGCAGCGCATTGCCATCTGTGCGGTCGAACTGGCGCCAGATGCTCAGGTCGACGCCGTTGTCGAAGTTGATCGTGCGCCATTCGTGCGACCTGGCCCGCGGGTCTCCCGCGGATCCACCTCCGCCGGCGTACTTCGGGAACCACTGCCTGTCGACGTGCCCGCTGGTGCCGGACACCTGCGCCACCACGTCCCCCCAGCGCAAGGTGCCGGTCATCGCCATTCCGGTCTGGAAATAGGAATAGGTGTCGCTTTGACCGAAGCAGACGATCTTTCCGTTGTACGTCGACGCACCCACCGGTGTCGGTGCGCGCGTTGGTGATACGGCCAGATCCAGTCGCATGGGCCGGCCGGACTGATCCAGTCCGACCAGGCTCACGCGGTACGTGTAGGGCAACAGTTCGCCATCGCCGTTACGACTGGTCGTCCACGACGCGGTACCCGCGCCGCTGTGATAGTTGATGTCGAGGTGGCCCGACGCCATCGTCAGCTTGGGCTGGGCGCCCGGCTCCATATTGGCCGGCGGCATGTCGTAGTCCGTGAAGGTGCCGTAGTCGCCGGTGTCGAGGTCGAACAGCGCCAGCGTGTAGAAGTCCGCGACCACCGTGCCCCCGGGCCGGTTCTTGTTGAAGATAGTCAGGAAGGCAAACGATCGATCGGTCTCGGCGGCGTCGAGCTGGCCGGCGATGAACCAGGTGTCCGATTCCTGGTCGGCATGTTCGCCTTCCGCGGCGGGAAACTCCAACTGGTCGTCGCCGGGCACCAACTGAAACGGGTAACTGCGCCAATCGCTGGTCATATCGGGCCTCGCTGCTTTTTTCGCTATGTTAGCGTGAATAGCGAAATTGCGGTCGCGGTCCGATCCCCTGAGGAAGTGCCCCGATGACAGAGACTTCCGGCCATCGCTCCTATAACGAGGTGTTCATTGGGGGCCAGTGGCGCAAGCCGGCCAATCCCCAGCAGCTCGCGGTGATCTCGCCGCACTCGGAGGAGCCGGTCGGGCACGTCCAAGTCGCCGGCCCCGAGGACGTCGAGGCGGCCGTCGCCGCCGCACGGCACGCGTTCGATCACGGTCCGTGGCCACGGCTGAGCCATGCCGAACGGATGGCCAAGGTCGAACAGCTCGCCGGAATCTATGCCGCCCACGCCGACGAGATGGCCGATCTCATCACCGACGAGATGGGGTCGCCGCGCAGCTTCAGCCGGATGGGCCAGGGTGCGGCCGCGGCGGCGCTGATGCACCTGTCGCTGGCCGCCGCCCGCGAGTTCCCGTGGCAGGAACGCCGCCAGGGCGTGCTCGGCGAGGTGCACCTGCGCAGAGCTCCGGTCGGAGTGGTCGGGGCGATCGTGCCGTGGAATGTACCGCAGTTTCTGATCATGCCCAAGCTGATCCCGGCGCTGATCGCGGGCTGCACGGTCATCATCAAGCCCGCTCCCGAAACCCCGTTGGACGCCTTGTGGTTGGCCGAGATGATCGAGCAGATCGGGTTGCCCGACGGCGTGGTGTCGGTGCTGCCCGGCGGTCCGGATATCGGTGAAGCGCTGGTGCGCCATCCCGGCGTGGACAAGATCGCGTTCACCGGTTCCAGCGCCGTCGGGCGCCGGATCGCCGCGCTGTGCGGCGAGCAGCTGAAGCGGGTCAGTTTGGAGCTGGGCGGCAAGTCCGCGGCCATCATCCTCGACGACGCCGACATCGACAAGACGGTGGCCGGCCTGAAGTCCGCGGGCCTGATGAACAACGGCCAGGCGTGCGTGGCGCAGACCCGGATTCTGGTCAGCGACCGCAAGCACGACGAGGTCGTCGACGCGCTGGCCGGCATGATGTCGGCGCTTAAGGTCGGCGACCCGGCCGACGAGTCGACGGACATCGGACCCCTTGTCGCGCAACGGCAACAGCGCCGCGTCCAGGACTACATCAAGTCCGGCCGCAGCGAGGGCGCTCGCGTCGTGCTCGGTGGCGAGCAGAGCCCGTCCGAGCGCGGCTGGTACGTGCAGCCGACGTTGTTCGCCGACGCCACCAACGACATGCGCATCGCCCGGGAGGAGATTTTCGGTCCGGTGCTGACCGTGCTGCGCTACCGCGACGAGGACGACGCGATCCGCATCGCCAACGAAACCGATTACGGCTTGGCCGGTTCGGTGTGGACCGCCGACATCGAGCATGGCCTGCAGGTCGCGGCTGCGGTCCGCACTGGGACCTACGGCATCAACATGTACACCTTGGACATCGGCGCACCCTTCGGCGGCTTCAAGCAATCCGGCATCGGCCGCGAGTTCGGGCCGGAGGGGCTGCACGAGTACGTCGAGCTGCAGACGCTGATAGCCAAGGGGCAGCTGCCGCCGCTATAGGTTTTGCGGGTGTCGGGCACCGCACGGACGACGCGGTAGGCGGCCGGGCATGTTCGGTTATTGGATGCCGCAACATCTTTGAGCTTCAAAGCTTTGCCGGTAGTGACCGGTACCGCATCAAGCTAGTTGTTTGGTGGTGGTTGGGGTTGGAAGGGTGTGTACCACCACCAGTCGGCGCGTTCGCCGATCGGTCCCGGACACGGCGCCACCGCAGGTGGGGGCCCGGTGGGTGGGCGCGCCAGCGATCCCGGGCTGAGCACTTGGCCTTCGTCGTCGCGGACCACGAGTGCGTGTGCGGGCCCGGTGAGGGTGAGGACACCGCGATGGTGGAGCCGGTGGTGGTAGGGGCATAGCAGCACCAGGTTGGCTAGTTCGGTGGGGCCGCCGTCTTCCCAGTGCCGGATATGGTGGGCGTGCAGGCCGCGGGTGGCACCACAACCCGGGACCGCGCAGGTGCGGTCGCGATGCTCGAGCGCGCGGCGCAGCCGCCGGTTGATGACCCGCGTCGCCCTTCCGGCACCGATGACGTGTCCGTGGCGTTCGAACCAGACCTCACCGGTGGCATCACAGCTCAGGTATTGGCGGTCGGCATCGGTAAGCAGCGGACCCAGATGCAGCGCCGCAGCGCGCTGCTCAACATCGACATGCACCACCACGGTGGTGTGCTGCCCGTGCGGGCGCCGCGCCGCCTCGACATCCCAGCCGGCCTCGACCAGGCGCATGAACGCCTCGACAGTGCCCGGCAACGGCGGCCGCTGATCACCCGCGCTGGTGGCCTGATCGTGTTTCCACTCGGCGATCAGCGCCTCACGATGCGGCGCCA